>JAPUGG010000238.1 GCA_027292975.1 Alphaproteobacteria bacterium
CGGGCTCGGTCTCCCAGAACGGAATGTCTCGGGCACCGTGGTAGCGTTGGCTTTTGCCGGCATTTTGGAAAAGCACGTCGAGGGCGCCGAAGGTCTCCACGGTGCGCGCCACCGCCATCTGGCAATCGGCCCAGTCGGTCACGTCCGCGACCAGGCCGAGCCCGGTGCCCGCGCCCCCCGCCGCGTCGATGGCCGCCACCGTTTCGGCCAGTTCGGCCTCGATGGCATCACGCGCCTCGTCGTTTGCCGGCGCGGCGGTGACGGTGACGCCCTTGGCTCCGGCCGTGGCATAGGTGATGGCGATTTCGCGGCCCATGCCACGGCTCGCGCCGGCGATGATGGCGACTTTTCCGGCCAGAGATATCGGTTCCATTTTTGCCTCCCCCCATTTGGGTTCCCGGGGCGCTGACCCGTTCGATCAGCGCGGTGTTCCAAGCGGTAACCGCAATGTGTTAGCATTTATCGAAATGATAATTTCACAGGCGATGGCGGGGGGCAAGAGCGGCCCACGCCTTTGGGGGGTCCCATGCCGACCATCGATTCCGATGCCCATGTGATCGAGACCCCCCAAACCTGGTCCTACATGCGGAAGCATGAGCAGGATTTCCGGCCGCAGATTTTCGAGCGGTCCGCCGATGACGGCGCGCCCCGGCAGCCCAACCAGCGCAAGGAATACTGGGTCATCGACGAACGTCTGTTGTCCAAGGGCACCAATGTCGGCCAGGATGTTCCCGCCGATGCACGGGAAATGACCAGCATCCGCTCCAGGCTCGAGCACATGGACAGGATCGGCGTCGACGTCGCGGTCATCTTTCCGACCCTGTTCCTCCGGCCACTGACCCGCGAGCACGACGTCGATTTCGCGTTGGCGCGCAGCTACAACCGCTGGCTGG
Source organism: Alphaproteobacteria bacterium (assembly GCA_027292975.1). Classification (GTDB taxonomy): domain Bacteria; phylum Pseudomonadota; class Alphaproteobacteria; order SMXQ01; family SMXQ01; genus SMXQ01. The sequence goes on from JAPUGG010000238.1 coordinate 894, forward strand.
CCGATATCTGGAAGCAGGAAAAGAGCCGGCTGCGTTGGGTCTGCGTGCCGCCGCTCTTATCCCTGGTGGATACCGGCAAGGTCCGCGCCGAGCTTGAATTCTGCAAGGAAAACGGCGCCTGCGGCATCTTCATGCGGGGCATGGAATGCGAACGCCTGCCGTCCCACCGGTATTTCTTTCCGCTCTATGAGATGGCCCAGGAGCTCGACCTCGCCATCACCTTCCATGCCGGCATCAACAGTTTCTCGGTTCATGACGCCTATATCGGCAACGTCGCCATGTTCCGCGCCAAGTTCCCGGTGCTGGGTGCTTTTGTCATGCTCGCCCAGGAGGAAATCCCGGCCCACTATCCGGGCTTGCGCTGGGGCTTCATCGAAGCCAGCGCCCAATGGCTACCCTACATGCTGGGCGAGGCGCGGATCCGGCTCCGCCGCCGCGGCCGGCCGGTGCCGGGCGACATCCTCGCCGAAAACAAATTCTACGTCACCACCCAGATGACCGACGATATTCCCGGCCTGGTCGATCAGGTCGGCGACGACCACCTGTTGATCGGCACCGATTACGGGCACAAGGACACCGCCACCGACATCCAGGCCATGCGGCGTCTGGGCGATGAAGGCAACCTCGGCCCGGAGCAGGTCCACAAGATCCTCGACACCAATCCGTCGACCCTCTACGGCCTGAACTGAACACGCCCTAGCGGATCACCGGCACGCCCGGCCTCAGCACCTGGAAGATGAGGGCCGGTTCATCGCCGGTATTCTCGAATTGCTCGACTTCCCGGTCGCCGACCAATGCCGCCTCGCCCTCGTGCATGGTCTTTTCCGTGATGCTGCCGTCCTCATGACGGGTCCGCACGGTCAATTGCCCCTTGACCACGTAAAGGGCCTGGCTGGTCCCAGCATGGTGATGGAATTCGTTGGAATCGCCCGGTTGATAAATGATCCGCGCGACCGTCAGGTGATCGTCCGACGCCAACGCCTTGCGGCGCTGATCATCGAAAGCCGCAAGATCGTCACGGGGATTCCAGACTTCGAATTTTTCCGTCATCGCGGGTTTCCAAGGAGGCGACCTTGGGTGACCAAAAACCGCCCTGGCAGATCCCGCGGGATCAGCCGATCAAGGCCCGGCAACACCCCGCCGGGAGTTCAAGGTAGACTACCTGCCCTTCTTCGATTTCCGTGGTCGGATGCAACCGCAGCCGAAGCGAGGACTCCTTCAGATTAATCCGAATTTCCTTGGTATCCCCCATGAACATGGCCGTGCCCACTTCGCCTCGGACAATGTTCTCGCCACCGCCGCCGGGATCGGGGACCAGGTTCACGTCCTCGGGCCGGACCACGATCACCACCTCGGAACCCGTGGTCGCCCCTTGAGGCAATTCGCACTTGATCATGCCCGAGGCCGTTTCCACTTCGCCCATGCCATCGCCGTTGGATCCCACCGCCCGAATCCGGCCTTCGATGAAATTGGTGAGGCCGATGAAATCGGCCACGAACCTGACCGCGGGCCTCCGGTAGATCTCCACCGGCGAACCTTCCTGGACGATCTTGCCCTCTTCCATGACGGCGATGACGTCGGACATGGTCAAGGCTTCCAACTGGTCATGGGTGACATAGATCGTCGTGATGCCGAGGCGCTTCACCAGATTGCGGATTTCCGCCCGGGTTTCCTCGCGAAGCTTGGCATCGAGGTTCGATAACGGCTCGTCCAGCAACAGCACCGCCGGCTCACGGACCAGCGCCCGGGCCAGGGCCAGGCGCTGCTGCTGCCCGCCGGACAGGAACGGCGCGGGCCTATCCTCGTAGCCATCGAGCTGCACCAGTGACAACACCTGCAGAACCTTCTCGCGGATTTCCGCCTTGGAAAAGCGCCCCTTCATCTCCTGCAGGGGGAAGGCGACATTGTTGAAGACATCCATGTGGGGCCATATGGCGTAACTTTGGAACACCATGCCGATTTCCCGCCGATAGGGCGGCACCATCACATGGTCGTCGTTGGAGAACACGACCTCGTCGTTGATGGAAACGGTTCCCCCGCTGGGGCGCTCTAAACCGGCGACGGCACGGAGCGTGGTGGTCTTGCCGCAGCCCGACGGACCCAGCAGGGTATAAAACTGCGCCCGTTCGACATTGATGTTGATGCCTTTAACCGCGTGGACACGACCTTCCGTGCTTTCGTAATGGACGTGCAAATTTTCGATATCAATCATGGTCCCCCAATCCTCTACCCCGCTACCCTGTGACTTGTTCCCGGCGGGTGCACTGACGCCCACCGTGGGGCCTTGTTTTCAGTGTGACGGTTTCCCGCCGCCACTTCAATGGCCGTCTGGGTTCCAGGACTCGGTCGGCCGGTCAGGTGCCCTGGATATGACGGCTGGACCCGAAGCCGAAGGCGCGGAAGCACATGGTCACCCCCATCAGCAGCACGATCATGATGACGCCGATGACGCCGACCATCTGGATGCCCCCCGCCCCTTCGTCCCACATGTTCCAGACCAACACCGCCAGCACCTGATTCTCCGGCCCCTCGGTCAGG
>JAPUGG010000239.1 GCA_027292975.1 Alphaproteobacteria bacterium
GGATGCAGGTAGTACACGGAAACCCTCATCAACAACAATTAGAGCGGACCAACGCCGCCCCATATGTTCCGGGGCCCAATCACGGAAAATCCGCCGGTGACACAGGGACAGGGAGCACCATCGTCGACCCGGTCGACCTCAGCCCCGAAGCACAAGAAATCGTCAACAACGCCATATATACGGCCCCCGGCAATTCGGCTCATTCCACCGCCCACCGCGCGCGGGAGATGATGATGATGGCGGAATATAGTCACTTGGCCGATATGCCCTTCGGCAAGGTGGTCTCTGGCCTGGCCAACAATTCCCTTGACCTCACCCCGCCGGCCGCCGTTCCCAGTCCCGAGGACACGGCCGGGATTCCCGCCCCCACGGGTGAGGGAGACGGCGCAGAGGCGCCCTCCGATCCCTCCGATCCCGTGATCGATGATCCGAATCCGGCGGGTGACGGACCGGAACCGACGGAGGAAACCGTCACCGAGGGCACCACCACCGTCATCGATGAGGCGCTGGACGCGACGCCCACCAGGGCCGACTTGGTCGCACTCCTCGAACCCGATGAAGGTATCCTTGAGATCGTCGATGCCGCCCTTGAGGAGACGCCCTTGGACGAGGTGACCTAAGCCCTTTGAATTCCCGACAATTCGATTGGCAAGATTACGGCGGCGCCCGGGTGGGGGTGCCGCCGTTTTTGCCGTCCGGTCTCGGCCGGCCCCGCCCTTTTAGCGTGACAAAACGCCCTTTGGCGGTAAATCTAGGGTAGGGGTGAATTCCTCACCCAACATCGAAGGTCCCTTCCGCCCGATCCATGACCGGTCCCACGGACACCAAGATCTCCGCCCTCGCGCTGTTCCGCGAAGGGCCGTTCCGTCTCCTGTTCATCATGCGGATATCGTCCAACACCGCCAGCCAGATGATGGGCACGGTGGTGGTGCCCTTCCAGATCTACGAGCTGACCGGCAGCGCGTTTCAGCTGGGCATGATCGGCCTGATCCAGTTCCTGCCGGCGCTGGCCCTTACCCTTTTCGCCGGCCAGGTGGCCGACCGCTACGACCGGCGCTGGATCCTGCGCATCGGCCTCACCTGCCAGATATCGGTTCCCGCCGGCTTCATCGTCCTGTCTAATATGGCCGCCCCGCCGCTGTTGGGTTTCTACGGGCTTCTCCTGGTCTTGGCCATTGCCCGCACCTTCGACAGCCCGACCCAGCAGGCCCTGCTGCCTTCCATGGTTCCCCGCGAGGCGCTGGCCCAGGCCATCACCCTGTCCAGCTCGGCCCAGAAATTGTCGGCGCTGGTCGGCCCGGCACTGGCCGGGGTGCTCCTCGTCATCAGCGCCAGCGTCGATTACGGGGTCTGCTTAGGCCTCACCGCCATCGCCGCCGCCGCCTCTTTCGCCCTGCCGGTGCCCCAGTATGGCGACCGCGATGCCCGCAACCGGACCTGGCACACCGTCTTTTCGGGCCTCCAATTTATCTTCAAGACCCCGGTCATCTTGGGGCTCATGTCCCTCGATCTCCTGGCGACCTTCTTCGGCGGGGTGGCGGCACTTCTGCCGATCTTCGCCAAGGACATCCTCAATGTCGGGCCCGTGGGGCTCGGCATCCTACGCGCGGGCCCGGCGGTGGGCGCGCTGATGATAGCGGTGGTGTTGGCCCGCTATCCCGTGAGAAGGGGGGCCGGACGCTGGCTGTTCGGCGGGGTCGCGGCCTACGGCGTGGCCACCATCGTCTTCGGGTTTTCCGAGAACATGATCCTGTCCATGGCCTGCATGCTGGTTGTGGGCGCTGGCGACATGCTGGGCCAGGTGCTGCGCCAGACCATCATCCAGCTGCGCACGCCCGACGCCATGCGCGGGCGCGTCGCCGCCGTCAGCAACCTGTCGGTCACCGTCGGCAGCCAGCTGGGCCAGTTCGAATCCGGCGTCGTCGCGGCGGTGATCGGCGCGGTGGGATCGGTTTTCGTGGGCGGCGCCGCGGCGCTGGTGGTGGTGGCCGAGTGGATGCGGCGCTTCCCCGCTATCACCAAAATCGAGAGCCCCGAAGAAGACGCCGTGGCCTAATCGCCGGGGGCGAGCAGCGGCCAGAGATCGGCCAGGTTCTCCCGGTCGCGGAAATTCCGGAAGTATGAATAGATTTCCGACGCCGTGCCGTCGGCCACCGCCCGCGTGGCGCAGGAAAAGAACTTTTGCCTGATCGCGTCTTCGCTCATGGGCGCCTCTTTGGAGCCGCTGGCGTGGGTGACGACCTCCTCCAGCTTCTCGCCGTCCTCGAAGACGATGGTGACTCGGGCGGGGCTGTATCCCGACCCGGTGACGCCCGCGAATTGGTCATCGACCACGGCTTCCACGCTCTCGGCCAGGGCGCGTACCTTTTCATCGGCCATGGCTTCCTCGCTAAAGGCTTCGATCAATGGCGGGCCGTGGATGAGCGCGGTGGCGATCAAGTATTTCAGGCTGAATCTGGCACTGTCTTCGGACCAGGGATAGCTGTCGATGGCGCGATCGGCCGCGTGTTTGGTCGCACCGACCCTGATGCGTGCGATAGCATCGATGCGCGATTGTGCGTCGTCGCGAAGATGAAGGGCAGCCTCGATGGCGGTGTGCAGCAGGCCGCCGCACGGGAACGGCTTGATCTTATAACCGGGATCGAGAAGGTTGAAGGTATCCCCCAAATCATCGAAGGGCGCCGAATCCCAATGGAGCCCGCGGGCGAACACGGGCAGGAATCCCTGGGACCCTTCGATGGCCGTGGCGCTCGCCGTGAACCCCCGCGCGCCCAGGAAGACCGCCATCATGGCGCTGCGCGAGGCCAGGCCGGGATGAAGCGGCTTGGTCATGGTGCCGAAGTTCTCTCCCAGGCCCGAGGCCATGGACGCGGCGATGCCGATGATCGCGGGGATCTGCTGTGCCGGCGCCTTGGTCAATTTCGCGAAGGCCGCTGCGGCGGTGATCGCGCCGATGATGCCGGCGCCGTGCCAGCCGCCCTCGCTGGACAGCGTCGGGAAGGAGCGCACCAGCCGCGCGCAGACCTCGGCCCCGACGATGAACGAGCTCATCAGGTCGTCCGGCCGGGCATCGATGGTTTCGGCCAGGGGAAGGAGGCCGGGGATGATTGCCGCCGCCGACTGCCCACTCATGAACGATAGGTCGTAATCGAGCGCCTGGGCGGCGATTCCGTTGGCCAGGGCGGCGTTCTGCGGTGACGTCCTCGCGCTCCGGCCGACGATCGACGCGGCCGGTGCCGCGCCTTCGGCTTCGATGACGTCGCAGACGATCTCGGCGGCGGGCTCGCGGCTTCCGGCCAGCATCACTCCCACGGTATCGAGAAAAGCCGTCTCGGCCATGTCGATCAACGCAGCGGGCGCATCGGCGAGATCGAAATCAACGATAAACGCGGCGACGCGTTGGCTTTTGGACCGCGCATCAAAGCCGGAGTTCGCCATGTCGGCACCTTTTGTATTTCACGTGTTCGCCGCGCGCGCCTTATAGAATGCCCGGGATCCAACGTTTCACCCGCGCCTTGTAGCTGGCGAATTGGGCACCGAATATTTCCTCCAGGTGCCTTTCGTCCTCCAACACGCGGCAATTGAACCAGGCCATGTGGAAGGCGACCAAAGCCACCGCGGGCAGCGACCCAAAGGTGATGGCAAGGCCGGCCATGAATATCAGATGGCCAAGATACATGGGATTGCGGAGGACCCGATAGGGGCCCCGATCGACGATCCTGAGCGGCGGGACGCCGAGCCCCGGGCCGCCGCCGCCCATGCGCGCGCGGTATCGTCCAACCAGCAGGTATTGCAGATATCCCCAGATCATGAGCGGTGCGCCCCAGGGAACGAGGGCAAGATCGCCGCCGCGCAGGACCAGCTCGAAGGCGACGATGCAGACGGGATAAAGCACGAAAGAGCGGTTGGATGTGCTTTTGAGCCAGCGGACAAGGGTCCGTCGGCCGCCGGGTGGGGGTGCCGATCGCATGGAGGCATTTTAGGCGGCTTTTGGGGCCGGGGCACGGAATAGTGCTCTAGATTGCCGCCGATTGGGCTCGCCGCCATATCCATGCCACAGTAGGCCTGCCATGGTAGGATGGAAAAAGAACCCTGCCCGCCGGGCAACGGGGCGGCCTCGAGGTTGCCATGAAGCATTGTCGCAACATTATAATCCTGTTTGGTCTTTTGCTGCTGGGGCCGTTCGCCCTGGTGGCCAGCGGCAAGGTCAGCATAGAGGGCGACTGGTCCGAAGCGAGCCGGCGGGTCTCGGGCCTGGCGCCCGACCCCGCTTCAAACCCCGAGGCGCTGGTGCAGGTCTATGCCGCGCGCGCCTTTAAATGGCGCGGCGCCTTCGCGGTGCATACCTGGATCACGGTCAAGCCGGCCGACGCCGCCGGTTACACTACTTATGAGGTCACCGGTTGGCATGTGCGCCACAGCGGCAGGGCCCTCAATATCCATAACGGCGCACCGGACCGGTATTGGTATGGGTCGCGTCCCCGTCTGTTGGCGGAGTTGCGGGGAGAGGCGGCACAAGGGGCGATTGCCAAGATTCGCAAGGCCGTCGCCCAATACCCCTACAAGGATCGGTACCGAACCTGGCCCGGGCCCAACAGCAACACCTTCACCGCCTACGTCTTGCGCCGCGTGCCGGAATTGAAGGCCGATTTGCCGCCGACGGCCATCGGCAAGGATTACCTGCCGGGATTGTCCTTCGTCGCCGTGACACCCAGCGGCGGCGGCCTGCAGGTGTCGCTGTTCGGGCTTCTGGGGTTTCTCGTTTCCGCCGAGGAAGGCCTGGAGGTGAATATCCTCGGCCTATCGATCGGTGTCGATTTCGGGGACCTGGCCCTCAGATTGCCGGGGGTGGGGCGCTTGGGCCGATAATCCGTCGTCTGACGGTCGCCACATCCACCCACGGAAAAGGGCCGGAGCTTAAGAGCATGCCGGCCCGGTCTTTATGCCGAGGAGGGCGATCATGGGCGCCCCTGGGGAGATCGTTCAGGCGGTCCTGCCGAACACCTTGAGATTGCGGACATTGCTTTTTGCTTCTTTGTCGTCCCGCCATTTACTACGCTCACTCTTGCTGCCGGACTCCTTAAGGATCCGCTGGAAGGCGTGCCAAATTAAGATCACTATGGCGAGGAACCCGATCAGCAGGACGACCAAGTTGATCA
>JAPUGG010000024.1 GCA_027292975.1 Alphaproteobacteria bacterium
ACCGAGGTGCGATGGCCGGCGATGCGCACCGAATGGCGGCGCGGGGTCACTTGGGCGTGGCCGGGCCCGTTATAAAGATAGGATTTCGCCATTGGTCGGCGGCGTCTCGATGAGAGAGGCGAAAAAATTATTGCCCTTGTCGTCGACGATGATGAAGGCGGGGAAGTTTTCCACCTCGATCCGCCAAACCGCTTCCATGCCGAGCTCGGGATATTCCAGCACTTCGACCTTCTTGATGCAGTCCTGGGCGAGACGCGCCGCGGGCCCGCCGGTGGAGCCGAGATAGAACCCGCCATGGGCCTTGCAGGCCGCCGTGAGTTCGGCCGAACGGTTGCCCTTGGCCAGCATGATCATGGACCCGCCCGCGGCCTGGAATTGATCGACATAGGAATCCATGCGCCCGGCGGTGGTCGGGCCGAAGGCGCCCGACGCCATGCCTTTAGGCGTCTTGGCGGGTCCGGCGTAGTACACCGGATGGTTCCGCATGTAGTCCGGCATCGGTTCGCCGGCATCCAGCAGCTCCTTGATCTTGGCGTGGGCGATGTCGCGCGCCACCACCAGGACCCCGGTCAGCGAAAGCCGGGTTTGGACCGGGTGCTTGGTCAGTTCCGCCAGCATGTCGGCCATGGGTGTGTCGAGGTCGATCTTAACCACGTCGCCCGACAGGCTGGCCTCGTCGATATCGGGCATGAAGCGCGCGGGGTCCATCTCCATCTGCTCTAAGAACACCCCCTCGGCGGTGATCCGGCCCAGCGCCTGGCGGTCGGCGGAACAGCTGACGCCGATGCCGACGGGGCAGCTGGCGCCGTGGCGCGGCAGGCGGATCACCCGCACGTCGTGGCAGAAATACTTGCCGCCGAACTGGGCGCCGATGCCGGTCCGTTGGGTCAGCTTGAGGATATCGGCCTCGGCCGCCCGGTCGCGGAAGGCATGGCCGGACTCGCTGCCCGCCTCGGGCAGGGTGTCGAGATAATGGCAGCTCGCCAGCTTCACGGTCTTCAGCGTCAGTTCCGCCGAGGTCCCGCCGATGACGATGGCGAGGTGATAGGGCGGGCAGGCGGCGGTGCCGAGCGTCCGGATCTTCTCGTCGACGAACCGCATCAGCGAATCCGGATTGAGCAACGCCTTGGTTTCCTGATAGAGGTAGCTCTTGTTGGCCGAGCCGCCGCCCTTGGCGATGAACAGGAAGTCGTAAGCCTCGCCCTCGGTAGCGTAGATTTCGATCTGGGCGGGCAGGTTGGAGCCGGTGTTGACCTCGTCATACATGGAGAGCGGCGCCAGCTGGGAATAGCGCAGGTTATCCTCGGCGTAGGTTCGAAATACTCCCTCGGCGAGGCGCGCTTCGTCGTCGCCCCGGGTCATCACCCGATGCCCCTTCTTGCCCATGATGATGGCGGTGCCGGTGTCCTGGCACATGGGCAGAATGCCGCCGGCGGAAATATTGGCGTTCTTCAACAATTCATAGGTGACGAAGCGGTCGTTGTCCGAGGCCTCGGGGTCCTCCATGATTTTTGCCAGCTGGGCGAGGTGCGAGGTGCGCAGGTAATGGGCGATGTCGAAGAAGGCGACGCGGGAAAGCTCGGTCAAGGCCGCGCCGTCGATACTCAGCACCGGCGCGCCGCCGAATTCAGCGGTCTTGACGTAATCCCCGGTCAATTTGCGCCACGGCGTATCCGCCTCGGCCAGGGGGAACATCGTTTCATGAATGAAATCCGGCATCTCTGTCTGCTTCCGGTTCTGGGCCCGGGCTCCGGGCCTGGTTCGATATTTCAGTGGTGCGGCGCGTGGGGTACTTATTTGCGGAACTTGTCGAGGGAGACCACTTTTTCCCCGGCCCCATCGCCGCCCGCCACTGCCTCGCCCTTGCCGATTTTGGGCTGCGCGCCCTCGCCCTTGCCGATTTTGGGCTGCGCGCCGCCGTCCGCCCTTGTCTCGCCCTTGCCGGCCTTGGCGAACTGAAGGCCGAAATCCACCGAGGGATCGACGAAGGAAGTGAGCGCCGCGAAAGGCACCTGCAGATGTTCCCTTTTTCCGCCGAAGGCGAGGCCGATGGAAAACCCCGTCTCATCCACCGATAAGTCCCAGAACTGATGTTCGAGGACGATGGTTATTTCTTCCGGATATTGGGCCCGGAGGTGATCCGGAATTTCCACCCCCGGCGCGTCGGTCTTGAAGCCAATATAGATCTGGTGACTACCGGGAAGCCCGCGGGATGCGACCTCCCGAAGCGCTTCCCGGGCGACGCCGCGCATGGCGTCCTCGACCATTATTTCGTAATTGAGCGGGGTGTCGGCCATGGCGGGAACGGGAATCTCCTGTGGCGCCTCGGCGCCGGTGGCCGGGCATCCTTAGTTTATACAGCCTGGGCGCACCGCCGTCATCCCGATGAGGGGGAATTTGCAAGAAAAGACTCCGCCGCGCGTGCCGGTGGCTGGGCGGTGGGGGGCTTCTGTTGCCCGGCGCCCCCCGGGCCGCGCTTGCTTACTTAAGCAGCGAGTGCGAGTTCATTGTCGTTCGCACCTAAGGTGTGACCCGATAACGGTGGTATCATGCCGGGCGAAAATTTTGCCTTTACCACGCACGTCGATCCTATTTCGCCCCCATGGAATACCGCCTGTGGGGTACCGCCTGCCGCGGTTACCAAACGGAAATGGTGGAGGCGCCGGGTACCGCCCCCGGGTCCGCAACGCTTATTTCACAAAACGTTTATCGCCATAGCCGCCGAAGCGGCATGTCCAATATAGGTGCTCCGAGCGCCATTTGGAAGGGGCGGCATTTGGCAAGGGGCGGGCGCGCCGCTTCCCCTGCCGGGGCTTTGCGGGCTCTAACGCCCGGCGCCACCCATGCCCCGGCCCAGCTTGAAGGCATAGGCGCTCACGCCGATCATCACCAGGCCCATGACGATCAGGGCGACCGGCCAGCCGATGACGTTGGCGAAATACTCATATGTGAAATAGCTCAGATAACCGATCAGGCCGAACACGGCGACCACCAGCATGGCCCGGCTCGCCAGGCGGATCGAGAGGTAGACGAGGAACCCGTTGACGCCGAGATAGGCGATCTCCGCCGGCCCGACCTGGACCGCCGCGAAGACGCCGCCCAGCAGGCATCCGCCGCCGATGAAATACCAGAACGGGGTGATGGAATGATGGCCGCGCATGGCGGCGAAATGGCCCAAGAACAGCGCGCTCAGCCCCACGGTGATGGAGGTGACGTCGCCGTCCACGTCCAGCCAGACCATGGTGGTGCCGATGAAGGCCAACCAAAATATCAGGGTGAGGAACAGCAGGCTGGCCCGGTCCAATTGGGCGAACGCCATGCCCTGCTGCAGGGTGAGGACTCCGAAAACGATCAGGGCGGCGAGTTCCGGTTCGCCGGCCCTGGGGACGAATTCGTCCAGGAACACGAAGAGCCCCGCGGGCTGCAGGAAGGCGGCCACCAGGAAGAGCGGCGTCACCGCTTTGGCGAAACGGAATTCCCGGTGGGCGACCATGCCCAGCACGAAGGCGACCATCCCCGGCCCCAGGGTGATGACGACCCGCTGAAGGGGGCCGATATCGGGCCAGATCATGGAACCCAGCAGGCCCAGCCCGGCGAAGATGAAGGTGCCGCCGGTATAGGCCAGCAGCGCCTTGACGATACCGCCCTGGCGTTCCGGCGTCTTGGGCATGGTCATGTGCTGGGCTATCTCATCGGCCGCGATGCCGTGGCTCTCGGCCAGGGCGACGATGCGCTCGAGGGCTGATTGGCGCTCCGATACCATGTCTTCGTGGCTACCGCCCGCCCGGCCCGGGTCCGGCCGGGATCACTTTTCAATCCACCCGATGAAATGGGTGGAATAGGCGGAGATGGCCCGGGCCCCCACCACGGGCACGGTACGGACACCCTTTCTCAGCACGTGGGTGCCGCGGTTGTACCGTCCCCAGCCGAACAGGCCGCCGAACAGCCCGCTTCCGCCCCGGGAATAGCGTTCGAAAATGTAGCCATCGGGGCTCTTGGGATCGGCATTGATCCGGCTCCGGTTCAAGGCATCCAGTTCGGGATCCATGATCTTTCCGTCGACCACGTTTTGGAAATCGATATCGATTTTCTTGGCGTAGAGGGCCTTGTGGTCGAACACGTAGATGACGGGCTCACGGAGGTATCTCGGGACTTTCCCTGTCTTGGGGCGACGGTAGCGAATGTACAGTTTCCCGTCGTCGATGCCGATGCGGTAGGGAGTGTTGGCCGAATTCGGGGAATAATTGGTGGCGAACACGGCGTCGTATTGCGGGGCCGGGACGCTCATCACCGAGGCCTTGCCGGCCAGGAAAAAGACCGCAATCAGCGCCAGAGGCAACGCAATTCCCATCACCAGCGCATAATTTTGCTTGAAAAACCGTTTCATGATTCAGGCGATTTCATGGTTGGCCACCTTGGCAATGGTTGGAAATGCCCGCAGTCCCTGGCTGCGTCCACTTCCGCC
>JAPUGG010000240.1 GCA_027292975.1 Alphaproteobacteria bacterium
GAATGACCCGCGCGCGCCCCAAGTACACCGAACCGACTCGCGGCCTCATAGAGAGTGAGTCGGCGGGCGTTATCGGGCTGGGTATGACCGAGTACACCCGCTTGCTGCCGAGGCTTGAGGCCGAGGGCTTCCCCAAGCCAGACCCCCTGACCGGGAAGCGCAACGTGAAGGCGATAGAGCACTGGATGGACGTGCGCGCCGGCCTCGTCCAGGATGGTAACGACAACGGCCTCATGGCCAGGATCGAGGAATTCCGCAATGCCCCGTAAAAAGACCCGCCATTTGGTGTACCGCCCTCCCTCGGGCTTCTACTTCCAGGCAACCCCTGCCATGCGCCGCGCGGGCATCTTCTCCGAGTCGCTCGGCACGGAAATGAAAACCGCCAAGGCGCGCGCCCAGGCGCTTAATGCCGCTTGGGATGAAATCAGGCACGGCTTGGAGCCAGTAGGCAAGCGCCCTGCCCGGCCCGGCACCCTGTCTCACTTGGTCGAGAAGTTGCGCCCAACAACCGAGTGGACGGACAAGGCGCCGGCGACCATCGATGAATTGGAATATGCGCTTGCGATCATCGAGCCGATCTTTGGGGACTATGCCCTGGAACGGATCACTCCCGAGGCCTGCATGGCCTTCTATAGCGCCCTACGCGAGCAAGGTAGCATCCACCGCGCCGCCCGCGTCATGAAGTGGCTGCGCTACCTGTTCAACTATGCGATCCGCTTCAATAAGGGCGGCACAAACCCGACCTTGGCGGTGCGGATAAAGCACCCGAAGGCGCGTCGGACCATATGGCGCGAAGATCAAGTGCAATTGTTCATCGCCAAGGCCAATGAGGTAGGTCGCCCCTGCATCGCTACGACGGTGCAGATCGGCTATGACACGAGCCTACGCGAAGGAGATATCCTTTCTTCGGCATGGAACAACTTCCAGCCCAGCGTGGATGGCAAGGGCATGAGCCTGTCACTTGTCCAGGCCAAGACCGGCAGGGAAATCTCCTGCCCGCTGGCACCCGAAACCGTTTCAATGATAGAGGCGTTGCGGGCCAAGTCGGGGGTTGTCCCGCTGGCGACGGCACCAATCATCCGAGGTCCGCATGGCCGGCGCTATCTGAAGGACAACTTCACGCACAGGTTCCGGGACATTTGCCGCGCTGCCGGCTTGCCGGATGAACTACAGTTTCGAGACCTTCGCAGAACCGCTGAGACCGAGGTCATGGAAGGCGGCGCAACCGTGCCGGAGGCGGCGGCAATGACCGGGCATAGCATCGCCCACACATCGCGAATGGCGGATACCTACACCGTCCTAAACGAGCGCATGGCGCGGAACGCACAGGCGAAGCGGAACAAGAGGGGGGCGAAAGTTTGAAAACCTCCGGCGTACCGTTCATGCAATGTTTGAAAACTGGCGGGAGTGACGGGACTCGAACCCGCGGCCTCTGGCGTGACAGGCCAGCGCTCTAACCAACTGAGCTACACCCCCTCGAGGGGCCCTCCGGCAAGGCGATAAGCGGCGCGGAGAGGGCTTGATGTACTTGCTGGCCAGGGCCATGTCAAGGAACCATGGCCAGCCCTGGGAGCGCGCGTGAAAGCCGAGCTGGCGGGCCCTGCCCGGCCCGGCCATGGCCGGGAAGTGACCGACGAATTTAGAGCACTTTCCGGCCATCCCCGGTCTTGGCGGCGGCTGGTATCCGGTGCATTTTCCAGGTCATTACATGGCTTTGCGGTCATCATCGTCGTCGCCGCGAAATTCGCGGTCCATGAACCGGGGAAAAAGATTGAGGACGGTTTGTCGGACCAGGGCGCGGAACCGTGGGTCACCGACCCCCTTGGCCGGCCCGACCACGGCCTCGACCAGTGAATCCTGGCGGCCGTCGAAACACCAGGCCGCCGTGAGGGTGAGTCGGTGGCTTAGGCGCCTGGTCTCGATGTCGGTGCCTTGACAGAGCTGATAAATTCCCACCCGCGCATTGAACGCCATCACCACCAGAAGATTCTTTTCCGCGCTTTTCCCGGGCGTGGTGGTGAAATTGGTGCGCGGCCCCGGATTCGCGCCCTGCATGTTATCGGTGACCGCCTTGGCGAAGGCGGCGGAATCCATGCCGAAGGGGTTGCCGTGGACGACCACCAAGGTGTCGCGACCGCCGTGGTAGAGGGTGAAATTGCGGTGGTCGTAGGTGGACCGGTTGAAATCGCTCTGCAGCCGGACGTGACCGGCGCCGCACGCCCCCATCACCAAAACCATGGCGGCGAGGGTGATCGCTTTGAACACCGCGTGCCTCCTTTGTCCCGCCAAGGTGAAGGTACGGTCTTTATGCGGGTGTTCTTTATATGGGTGTTCTTTGGCGGGAATCACCCCCCCTCGCGGAAGCCTCAAGGGTTCAATTTAACCGAAGTATGCTCTCGCCATGGAGCGGCTCGGGCTCATGGCCCAGGCGCAGGCGAGCGTAATCACCGCGAAAACCGCGGCCCCGGCCGCCAGCCAGGTGCCCATGGCCGCCAATGCCGCCGCGCCGGCCCAGGAGATCGAGGAAAGCGCCTCGGCCATGGTCGCTATGCGGGACGAGGTCTGGCGGCTGCGGAACCGGCTTCGCTTGGCCTGGGCCCGGAACCAGATCTGGATCATGGTGCCCGACAGGGCGGAAACTGCGATCCCCAGCGCCGCCACCGCGGCAAGCCTCGGCGCGGCCAGGACTAGGCCCACCAGAAGCGGCGCGAAGACCAGGGCGACGGCACCGAGCACGGCCTCGATCTTTGCCGCGATGATGGCGCCGAGGGTAACCGGCGCCGAGCCGATCAGCTCCGGCGCGTCTTCCCCGGAGACGGCCAGCCAGGCGAGGCCGCCGGCGAGCTGTCCCGCGGCCATGACCATGATGGGCACCAGGATCAGAAGCGAACCGATGCTTTCGGCGAAGTTCAACCAGAGCAGCAGGGCCGGCGGCAGCAGATAGAGGATCTGCATGAGGGATTCCGACATCAGCCAGGGGTCGCGCCGGAGCGCCATCCATTCCTTGCGGCGCAGCGCCTGCTTGCTCGACCCCGCCCGGAATCGGCGGGCCCGGCGGCGGGTGTTGGATTGATCGAAAGCGACGCCCGAGGCGGCGATCACGTGGCTGCCGAAATTCCCCGCCGAGGAGAAGACGACCAGGGCCAGCACGGCGGCGGCGGCCACCAGCAATGCCGCCAAGATCGCCATGTCCCCCATGACCGCACGCGCCGGCCACCAGACCGGGCTGATGAGCTCGGGCGCCAGGGCGACGACGGTTTCCGATCCCAGGAATGACAGCCGCGCATAGCTGCCGATGGAAAGGATCGCCGCCACCTGCACGCCGATGACGAAGGCCGCGCCGATCACCGCCGCCACGATCTGGGAGATGGTCCGCGTCAGCTTGGGGCCCAGGCCGCGGAACAGACCCATGGTGAGTAAGATGGCGAGCGCCGTCGAAAGCGCGCCCAGGGCGACGATGGTTGGGTAGGCGGCAAGCCATGGGGCGCCGTCGAGGACGGCCAAGGCGTTGATGAAGGGCCCGGCGATGGCCAGTGTGAGTGCCGTGGTCGCCAACGCGATGGCGCCCATGCGCACGGCGAAGACGCGGTTGGCGGGCGCCGGCGAGGACAGGATGAGATCGAGGTCGCCGCGGGCATAGAAGCCTTTGGTCACCTGATCCATCGCCTGGGAAATCATCGCCGTCAGCGATAGCAACAGGCCGCCGGTCACGACGAGGAGGGTCTGCTTGTCGGGCACCATGGGCTCACCCGCCAAGGGCGCGATGATGGCATAGGCCAGCAGATGCATGATGGAGAAGAAGACCACGGCGGCGATCACCAGCCCCCTCAACCGGTTGGACCTGCCGGCGGTCAACAAGCCGACCCAGTCGCGCCAGAACAGGCGGATCTCGTGCCGGGCGAACCAGGCATAAGTCCCTGGCGGGGTCACGCCGCGCTGCTCTGCTCGGCGACCAGATGGAGGAAGACGTCTTCCAGGCTGTCGCCGACGGGACCGGCCTGGCCGCGCAGTTCGTCCAGGGTGCCTTCGGCGATCATTCGGCCCTCGTGGATGACGCCGATGCGTTCCGCCATGCGTTCGGCGACCTCGAGGATATGGGTGGTCATGATCACCGCGACGCCGCCTTCCCTGCGCTCGGCGAGCACCTCCTTCACCTGCCGGGCCGAACCGGCGTCGAGACCGGTCAGCGGCTCGTCGAGGACCAGCAGGCGCGGTTCGTGAACCAGCGCCCCGGCCAGGGCCACCTTTTGGCGCATGCCCCTGGAAAAACCCTGGCAACGGTCATGGGCATTGGGCCCAAGGCCCAGCCATTCGATGAGCTCTGAGGCGCGGCTCTCGGCTGACGGCGCATCCATGCCCCACAAGCCGGCGACGAATTCCAGGTACTCGAACGGCGTCAGCTTGTCGTAGATCATCGGCTCGTCGGGGACCCAGGCGATCAATTGCTTGGCCGCGATGGGATCGGCGAGGGCGTCGATCCCGAACACCTTCACGGTCCCGGCGTTGGGCGCCAAGAGCCCCGCGACGATCTTCAGGGTGGTGGTCTTGCCGGCGCCGTTGGGACCAAGCAGCGCATAGAATTCGCCCGCATCGATCGAGAGGTTGAGCCCATCGACGGCGGGCTTGTCGAAAATCTTGGTGAGGTTGGCGACCTCGAGGGCAGGTGGTTGAAGGTTCATGGCGTGGCACCGTTGCCAATCTGCATGGGTCTCGGGAATCTTCCCTTTTTATACGATGTCTTGGTACCGACAAAAGGTTGCGGAAAGTTAAATTCGGATGCGCGCCGGGGTTTGCGCGAACGGTGTCGGCGCAAACGAAAAAGGCCCGGAAATGCTCTAGACCCCTTGTTAGCCGTGGTGGGCGGTGACGGGCTCGAACCGCCGACCCCCTCGGTGTAAACGAGGTGCTCTTCCAACTGAGCTAACCGCCCACGGGGCCGAATCCAAAAAAGGCCGACTGCCAAAAACAGCCGGCCTTTCTGAATTTGCAATTTTGCTAATTGTTGACGGCCTGCTTCAGGCCCTTACCGGCCTTGAACTTAGGCTGTCGCGAGGCCGGAATATGGATGGCCGCGCCGGTGCGCGGATTACGCCCCATCGACGCCTTGCGGTTGACCACACTAAAGGTGCCAAACCCCACGAGCCGCACGGCTTCTCCAGACCGAAGCGCCCCAGTAACCGTGCTGAACACGCCATCCACTGCTTTAGCCGAATCGGCCTTCGACAGACCCGTATTTGAAGCAACAGCTGCCACGAGATCATTCTTGTTCACTTGCAATCCCCTCCTCTGAATTCTGTTCGCCAGGACATAAGAATCGCACCTATGCAACGGTAAGTCTACGCAGAGGGGCCCGGGGTCGTCAACGCAAGATGCTTGGTTATCAACAGGATTCTTGCGTTTTTTCCGTTTTTGCCTCCCCCTTTTGCGGCGCCGCGGTGGACATGCGGTGCCGCGGTGGGTCGGGTCCACCAAAAATGGGGCCGGCGCGCGCCGGCCTCTTTCGGGTCGCAACCCCCAAGGAGGGTCAGTGGGTGACCACGTCTCCGCGGCCGGTATCGTCCTCCGCCGCGGCCACCGATTTCACCTCGGCGGGCTCGACCCAATCTATGGGCGTCAGGGGATTGACCAAGGCGTTCTCCAGCACATCGTCCACCGTCGTCACCGGGATGACGTTCATGCCGCGTTTGACATTGTCGGGGATCTCGGCCAGATCCTTTTCGTTGTCCATGGGAATCAGCACCGTCTTGATGCCGCCCCTAAGCGCCGCCAAAAGCTTCTCTTTCAGCCCGCCGATGGGCAACACGCGGCCGCGCAGGGTGATTTCGCCGGTCATGGCGAGGTCCTTGTGGACCGGGTTTCCGGTCAGCACGGAAACGATCGACGTCACCATGGCCACCCCGGCCGACGGGCCGTCCTTGGGCGTGGCGCCGTCGGGCACGTGGACGTGGATCGACTTGCTGTCCATCACCGTCGGCTTGACGCCGAAATCGATCAACCGCGAGCGCACGTAGGAATCCGCGGCCTGCACCGATTCCTGCATCACGTCGCCGAGCTTGCCGGTGTGCTTGATGGGCCCCTTTCCAGGCACCATCACCGCCTCGATGGACAGCAATTCGCCGCCCGCTTCGGTCCAGGCCAGGCCGGTGGTGAGGCCGATGAGGCTCTCTTCCTCGGTTTCGCCATAGCGGAAACGGCGCACCCCGGCATAGGTCTTGAGGTTGCGCCGGGTGATCTTGACCGCCTTGGCGTCGCCCGACACGATGTCCTTCACCGCCTTGCGCTGAAGCGATGCAAGCTCGCGCTCCAGATTGCGGACGCCGGCCTCGCGGGTGTAGAACCGAATCAGGTCCAAAAGCGCGCCGTCGGAAATGCTCCACTCGCCGGCTTTGAGCCCATGGGCCTTAAGCTGCTTGGGGAGCAGGTGCCGCTTGGCGATTTCCTTTTTCTCATCCTCCGTATAACCCGGGATGCGGATGATCTCCATGCGGTCCATCAACGGCTGGGGCATGCGCAAGGTGTTGGCGGTGGTGACGAACATCACGTCCGACAGATCGTAATCGACCTCGAGATAATGATCGTTGAAGGTCGAATTCTGCTCGGGGTCCAGTACCTCGAGCAGGGCCGACGAGGGATCGCCCCGGAAATCGGCGCCCAGTTTATCGATCTCGTCCAGCAGGAACAGCGGATTGGAGGACTTCGCCTTCTTCATCCCCTGGACCACCTTGCCCGGCATCGAGCCAATATAGGTCCGACGGTGGCCGCGGATTTCCGCCTCGTCGCGGATGCCGCCCAAGGACATGCGCACGAAGTTGCGCCCCGTCGCCCGGGCGATGGACTTGCCGAGCGAGGTCTTGCCGACGCCGGGCGGGCCCACTAGGCAGAGGATCGGGCCGCTGAGCTTTTGGACGCGCTGCTGCACGGCGAGGTACTCTAGGATGCGCTCCTTCACCTTTTCCAATGCGTAATGGTCGTCGTTGAGGATCTTTTCGGCATTCTTGATATTGCGCTTGACGCGGGTGCGCTTCTTCCAGGGAATGCCCAGAATCCAGTCGAGGTAATTACGGACCACCGTGGCTTCCGCCGACATCGGCCCCATGGAGCGGAGCTTCTTGATCTCCGACGTCACCTTTTCCAGCGCTTCCTTGGATAGTTTGGTCTTCTTGACGGTCTCCTCCAGCTCGGAAACTTCGTCCTTGCCGTCTTCCCCTTCACCCAGCTCCTTCTGAATCGCCCTCATCTGTTCGTTCAGGTAGTACTCGCGTTGGGTCCTTTCCATCTGGCGCTTGACCCGGCCGCGGATGCGTTTTTCCACCTGCAGGACGCCGATCTCCGATTCCATGTAGGAGAGCACCTTGGAAAGACGCTCGCCGATGTCCTCGATCTCGAGGATTCCCTGTTTTTGGGAAATCTTCAGCGCCAGGTGGGACGCCACCGTGTCGGCCAGCTTGCCAGCATCTTCGATCTGGTTGAGGGAAACGATCACCTCGGGCGGAATCTTCTTGTTGAGCTTGATATATTGCTCGAATTGGTGGGTCACGGCGCGCGACAGCGCCTCCATCTCCTGGGACTCGCCTTCGTGTTCCTCGATGGCCGCCGCGTGGGCCTGGAAGAAGGAATCATTCTTCTCGTAGGATAAAATGCGCGCCCGGCGTCCACCCTCGACCAGCACCTTGACGGTCCCGTCGGGCAGCTTGAGGAGCTGCAGCACCGTCCCCACGGTGCCGACTTGGTGAATGTCATCGGTTCCGGGGTCGTCCAGGGCGGCATCCTTCTGGGCCACCAGAAGGATCTGCTTGTCTTCCTTCATGACGCTTTCCAGTGCCTGCACCGACTTATCGCGGCCGACGAAAAGCGGCACGATCATGTGGGGGAAGACCACGATATCGCGCAGCGGAAGAACCGGATAAAGAGTAGTTTCAGAGGGATCGATCATTGTCAGCCTCGGCAGCACGGACCGCTTTTGAACCAAGGGGGGAAGCGTGCCGGGTCCTCACCACCCAAATTAAACTCTACACCAACTCCCTTAAGCGAAGGGTTAATGAAAAACAACTAATGCCGCTACAGCAATCGTGGGGGAACAGGCGGCACGCCACAATATGTGGCCCGTAAAATGTTGTTTTCAAGGGGGTTTCCCTCAGGCGCTGGACCCCATGTCCTCGCGGCGGTCGGCATAGATATAGAGCGGCTTGGCCCGGCCTTCCACCACTTCGCCGTTAATCACGATCTCTTCGACGCTCTCGAGGCTGGGCAGTTCGTACATGGATTCAAGCAAGATATTTTCCATGATCGAACGCAGGCCCCGGGCGCCGGTCTTGCGGGCGACGGCCTTGCGGGCGATGGCACGAAGCGCATCGTCGGAAAAATCAAGGGCCACCGATTCCATCTCGTAGAGGAGCTGGTACTGCTTGACCAAGGCGTTTTTAGGCTCGGTCAGGATGCAAATCAGCGATTCCACATCGAGATCGGATAGCGTCGCCACCACCGGTAGGCGGCCGACGAATTCGGGGATCAAGCCGAATTTGAGCAGGTCTTCGGGCTCCACCTCACTCAGCACTTCACCGGTCTTGCGGTCCTCGGGCGCGCTCACGTCGGCACCGAAACCGATGGACGCGGTCTTCCCGCGGGCGGAAATGATCTTTTCCAGCCCCGAAAATGCACCGCCGCAGATGAACAGAATATTGGTGGTGTCCACCTGCAGGAATTCCTGCTGGGGATGCTTGCGCCCGCCCTGGGGCGGCACCGAGGCGACGGTCCCTTCCATGATTTTCAAAAGCGCCTGCTGGACGCCTTCCCCGGATACGTCCCGGGTGATCGACGGGTTGTCCGACTTGCGGCTGATCTTGTCGACTTCGTCGATATAGACGATGCCGCGCTGAGCGCGTTCGACATTGTAATCGGCCGCCTGCAGCAGCTTGAGGATGATGTTTTCCACGTCCTCGCCGACATAACCCGCTTCGGTCAGCGTGGTGGCGTCGGCCATGGTGAAGGGGACATCAAGGATACGGGCCAGGGTCTGGGCCAGCAGGGTCTTGCCGCAGCCGGTGGGGCCGAGCAACAGGATATTGGACTTGGCCAGTTCTACGTCGCTCGACTGGGAGGCATGGGCAAGACGCTTGTAGTGATTGTGGACCGCTACCGAAAGCACGCGCTTGGCATGATCCTGTCCGATGACGTAATCGTCCAACACCGAAAAAATATCCTTCGGGGTCGGCACGCCGTCCTGGGAACGAACCAGGGTCGATTTATGCTCCTCGCGGATGATGTCCATGCAGAGCTCGACACACTCATCGCAGATGAACACGGTCGGTCCGGCGATGAGCTTGCGCACTTCGTGCTGGCTCTTGCCGCAGAACGAGCAATACAAGGTATTCCTAGAATCACCACTGGAGGACTTACTCATGGGTATTCCGCTTTCTCCGCTGGGCCGCCCAATACGGACTCAAATCCGCACACCGTCCAATTCCGATCCTCGTGCCGGCCTCTAGTTGACTAATCTTTGGCACAGCCCATGGGCAGACTTCAAACAAAATTTCCCAAATTTATCCACAGAGGTATGGAACAAAAAGGGAATATTTAAGGTACACAGCACGAATTCCCTTCGACCGTTGCCGTTTTGCAACGCAATGGCCTGAGATCGTAGAGGCGATGGGTCAAGATTAGGTTAAACGCCACGCCTTGGTCAGGGCCCGTCGTCGCCGGTCTTTCCGTCGTCGTCGTCGTCGGGGGCCGGGGGCCGGGAGGTGACCACCTCGTCGATCACGCCGAATTTCTTGGCCTCCTCGGGGGACATGAAATAGTCCCGTTCCACGGCATCGGCGATGGTTTCGACCTTCTGTCCGGTATGCTTGGCATAGATCTCATTGAGCCGGGAGCGCAGCAGCAGGATTTCGCGGGCCTGGATCTCGATGTCGGTGGCCTGGCCCTGGGTGCCGCCGGACGGCTGGTGGAGCATGACCCGGGAGTTGGGAAGGCAATAGCGTTTACCCTTGGCGCCGGCGGCCAGCAACAGCGATCCCAAGGATGCCGCCTGACCGATGCAGACCGTGGAGATGTCTGGGCTGATGTACTGCATGGTGTCGTAAATGGCCAGTCCCGAGGTCACCACGCCGCCCGGCGAATTGACGTAGATCGAGATGTCCTTGGAGGGATTTTCCGCTTCCAGGTACAGCAACTGGGCCGAGACCACGCTGGCCACGGCATCGTCGATCGGTCCGATCAGAAAGATGATGCGCTCCTTCAGAAGCCGGGAATAGATATCGTAGGCCCGTTCGCCCCGGTTGGTCTGCTCGACCACCATGGGGACCAGGCCTTGCATCGTGATTTCGGTGTTTTCACTCATCCGTTTTGACCTTCGCTCGATGGGGCCGCTCAATGGGGCGTGCCCCGGGGGCCGCCCGCCTCACCTTTACTTTTTCTTCGCGGCCGGCTTTTTCTTCGCCGTCTCTTCGGTGGATGCGCCTTGCTTTGTTTCGTCCTCGCCGGCGCCGGCCTCCTCCTCGTCATCCGGGTCGGTCAACAGTTCGTCGCCGGTGACCGTCCGATCGGTGATCTTGGCCAGTTCCAAGATGAAGTCGACCACCTTGTCCTCGAACAGGGGGGCGCGCAGTTGCTCGCGGGCGGCGGCATCCTTTTGGTAATGTTCGACCACTTGGCGTTCCTGGCCCGGGAAGCGCCGCGCCTCAATGGCGACGGCACGATTGAGTTCCTCATCGGGAACGGCGATGTTGTTGGCGCGGCCGGTTTCCGTGAGCAGCAACCCCAACCGCACCCGGCGGTCGGCGATGACCCGATATTCATCCTTGATCTCATCCTCGGACTTGTCCGACTCCTCGAGGAACCGTTTGAAACGTGCCTGCACCTCGGGATCGGGGCGGGCCTCTTCATGGTCCCCGTGGTCATGACCGCCCGCGCCATGGTCGTGCCCATGGTCCTGGTCATGGTCCTGGTCATCGAGCGCCACGCCGGACAATTTCTGCCAGATCTGGGTGAACTCGTTTTCCACCATGCCCCCAGGGACATCAAAGGTCGCCAGCAGGGCGAGCTTGTCCAGGAGGCCGCGCTTGAGGCGCATCCGCGAGATCGATGCATACTCGGAGGAGAGCCGCTCCTTGACCGCGGCTTTCATGGCATCGAGCGATTCGAGCCCCGCCGCCTTGGCGAGATCGTCGTTGACCTCCACCGGCTTGGACACCTGTAACTCTTTCACCACGACCTCGAATTGGGCTTCCTTACCGGCCAGTTCCTCGGCCGGATAATCGTCGGGGAAGGTCACCTTTATGGTCCGCGTCTCGCCCGCCTTGGCGCCGACCATCTGCTCCACGAAGCCGGGAATGAAGCTCTCGGCGTTCAGTTCGAGAACGAAATCCTTGGCGGCGCCGCCGGCAAATTCATCGCCGTCGACGGTGCCGGTGAAATCCACCAACAGGGCATCGTCGACCGTGGACACCCTGTCCTGGTCGGTGGCCTCAAAGGCGCGCCGTTCCTCCGCCATGCGCGCGATCGCCTCGTCCACCACCGCATCGTTCACATCGACCACCAGGCGTTCCAGCTCGATGGCGCCGAAGTCGGGCGCTCCGATATTGGGCATGACTTCCACCGCCATGGTGAATTTCAGGTCCTTGCCTTCGTCGAACTCGGTGATTTGGATCTTCGGCTGCATGGCCGGACGCAGGTTCTTCTCGCGCAGGGTTTCCGCCGTGGTGTCGGAAATGGCGCGCTCCAGGACCTCGCCGATGACCGACGGGCCATACTGCTTGCGCAGCAAAGGTATGGGCACCTTGCCGGGACGGAACCCGGGCATCTTGACGGTGGCGGCGATCTCCGTGAGCCGGGCCGAAACCCGTCCCTCGATATCGTCTCCCGGGATGGTGATGGCGAACTCGCGGCTCAGGCCTTCGTTCTTGGTTTCTTCGACCTGCATAGGATTCTCTCTCAATTCTCACTGTTCTTGCATCACCCACCGGGAAACACGCCGCGGTCCGTGAACCGAATTCGTGCACCAAAGCGCCCGCCGCCATGCCGGTAGGACCCCGATGGTGCGGGCGGAGGGACTCGAACCCCCACGACTTGCGTCACTGGCACCTAAAGCCAGCGCGTCTACCAGTTCCGCCACGCCCGCCGTGGTGCAATCCCGAAGGCCCATGGGAGCCTCCGCCGGCATGACGCAGTCTATAACACAGATTGAGCGGAAAAGAAGAAGGGGGGTAGAACCGAATACGTCAGGTCCCGGGCGCCAAATGGTAATGCTCGGCGAAGCAACTCAGCGCCAGCACCCTGGGGCCCTTTTCGAACACCTGATTGTCGGACCGGCCGATGCAGACAAGGTAGCGCACATGGGGGATGCCGAACGAATCGTCATCGACAGCCAAGACCGTCGCGGTTTCCACCAGGTTCCCTGCGCACGCGACCCGATAGACGCTGCCCGCGCGCACCGACTCCGTGTCCAAATCTTTCGTGGCTTTCATGGTCCACATCGTCGATTTTCCTCAAAAAGGCTGAGAGACGGGGACAATGATAACCACCCATGCTTTAAAAAGACGTTAAAAGATAGCTCCATAAAACCTCAATTTCATAAGAGATTTCGGGATCGATCGAACGTCCGGCACGTTGATCGGGCGGTCCCGCTCGACGATGTCGGGGCGGTATCTTTAGAAGGCGCGTCGGCGCAATCCCCGGAGCACCCCGGGGAGGCAATCGGCAAGGTCTTCGGCGATCAACCCGGGACCGAAATCCGCGGCCGCACGGCCATGGATCCAGGCGGCCATGGCGGCCGCTTGGAACGGCGCCACCCCCTGGACCAGGAGGCCGGCGATGAGCCCGGCGAGCACGTCGCCCGAACCGCCGGTCGCTAAATCGGGCGGCGCGTTGGCATTGATCACGGCGCGCCCGTCGGGCGCGGCGATCACCGTATCGCTCCCCTTGATCAGCACCGTGGCATTGCTTTCCGCCGCCGCCGCCCGGGCGCGGGCGAGCTTGCCGAGGCCGGAAATCCGCGGAAACAAGCGGGCGAATTCGCCCTCGTGGGGGGTCAACACGGTGGCGCCCCCGGCATCGGCATTGGCCCTGATCGCGGTAAACAACTCCCCCGCGCGGCCCGCGAACACCGTCAGGGCATCGGCATCGAGGCACACAAGCTTGCCCAGGGCGAGCGCCGTCAAGGCATGGGCATGGGTCTTGCGGTCGACGCCGGCGCCCGGCCCCAGCAACACCGCCCGGCGCCGCGGATCGTCCAGATAGGCGGCGAAATCCCCCGCCCGGGCGAGGGGCGCGGCCAATACCGCGGGCATGAAAGATGCGTAGATGGGCACCGCCTCGGGGGCACTCACGATGGTCACCAGGCCGGCGCCGATCCGCAATCCCGCCCGCGCCGCCAGCCGCGCCGCACCGGTCATCGCATCGCCGCCGCCGACCACCAGGTGGCCGCGGATGTATTTATGAGCGCTAAGTTCCGGCCAGGGAAAATCATCGGCCCACAGCCCCGGCGCATTTTCCAACGCGGCGGGGTGGATTCGATCCAACACCCCAGGGGCGATGCCGATGTCGATCACCACCACTTCGCCGGCCAACGCCTTGCCCGGCAGCAACAGATGGCCGGGTTTCTTGCGGAAGAAAGTGACCGTAAGCGCCGCCGCCGCCGCCGCGCCCAAGACCGTGCCGCTATCGCCGTCGACACCGGAAGGCATGTCCACCGCGACCACCGGTTGGCCCGAGGCCGCTACGGCCTCGATGACCTCCCGCGCGACGCCGCTAAGCTTCCGGGTGAGGCCGGCCCCGAACAGGGCATCGACGATGATCCCGGCACCGCCGAGCGCCCCCACCGACAGCGGCGCGACGGCGCCCGACATTTCCCGCCAGCGCCCGGCGTTGAGGGCCGCATCGCCGCCAAGCGCGGCCTCCTCGCCCAGCAGGGCGACGTTGACCCGCCAGCCGGCCTCGGCCAGGTGACGGGCGATGACGAACCCGTCGCCGCCGTTATTGCCGGGGCCGCAGAGCACCGCGACCGGGCACGGGCGGAACCGGTCCATGATGGCCTGGGCGGCGCCGCGGCCCGCCTGCTCCATCAGATCGGCCCCGGGCGTGCCCCCTTCCATGGCCATCGCCTCGGCGGCGGCCATCTCTTGGACCGTGAGCAGCTCCCAACCGGAATCTGCCGCAGCCCCAGGTGCCGGCGGCCCGGGCGCCGCGGCGAAGAAATCCTCGGGACCGAGCGCCAGGCCTTCGGCCTTGGCGGCGGCCAACACATCGCCCTGGCGGGCGGCGGGGATGATGCCGCGCTGCACCCAGCCCTGAACCGTGGTCGGCGGAACCCGGCGGCCGGTGGCGCGGGTCAGAATCCGCGCCATGGGGCGAATCCCGCCGAAGCGTTGGATGATTTTGGCAACCGTATCCATACTGGACCGGTTGTACGTGTGGCACGTGCAGGGGTCAAGGCCGGGCCACGCCCCGCCGGGCCGGCGACCGAGAAAGCTTGAGCCCCGGGCCGCCGCTCGCTAACTTCTTGGCATCGTTTGATCAGTGGGGAAAATTCGCCGTGAAGATCGTCGTGCTCGGCGCCGGGGTTATCGGTGTGACCACCGCCTACCATTTGTTGCGGGACGGCCATGAGGTCACCCTCATCGACCGCCAGCCCGGGCCCGGTTTGGAAACCAGCTTCGCCAACGGCGGCCAGGTTTCCGCCTCCCACGCGACACCCTGGTCGAACCCGTCGGCGCCGCGGCAGTTTCTGTCCTGGCTGGGCCGCGCCGATGCGCCGCTCGCCATCCATTTCGGCACCGACCCCGCGCTGTGGCGCTTCCTTTTTCGCTTCCTCGCCAATTGCCGGGCGGGACCGAGCAAAGCCAATGCAGCCATGGTGCTCCGCCTGGCCCTCTATAACCGGGGGCTGCTCGCCGATATCCGCGCCCAAACCGGCGTCGAATTCGCCGCCGAGGACCGCGGCATCCTTCACCTCTACCGAAGCGAGCGGGAAATGCGGCGGGCGATGGACGCCGCCGACCACCTGCGCCGGGAGGGCCTCGAGATCGAGGACCTCAACGCCGCCGCCTGCGTCGCCCTTGAACCGGCGCTCGAACCCCGGCGCTCCACCCTTGTCGGCGGTCTCTTCAGCCCCGGCGATCTTTCCGGCGACGCCCACGCCTTCACCCATGGCCTGGCCCAATACTGCGCCGACGCGGGCGTCCAATTCGAGCTGGAAAATCCCATCACCCGGCTCGCCCATTCGGGGGGCAGGATCACCGGAGTGATGACCGAACGCGGGGTGATCACCGCCGAGCGTTACGTGTTGGCGCTGGGCAGCTATTCTCCCCTGATGTTGGAACCCTTGGGCATCCGTATCCCGATCTATCCCGCCAAGGGATACTCGGCGACGGTGCCCATCGCCAACGCCAAAGGGGCACCCCGGATCAGCGTCACCGATGACCAGCACAAGATCGTGATCGCCCGCCTGGGCGACAAGCTGAGGATCGCCGGCACCGCCGAATTCGACGGCTATAACACCGATCTCGACCCCCGGCGCGCGCGCGCCGCCCTCGATGCCGGCGCCGCCCTTTTTCCCGATGCCATGGACCTCGAGGGTGCCGAATTCTGGGCCGGATTGCGCCCCCTCACGCCCGACGGCGTGCCGGTCATCGGGCGGACGCCCTTTTCGAACCTGATCCTCAATACCGGCCACGGCACCCTGGGCTGGACCCTGGCCTGCGCGTCGGGCCGCATCGCCGCCGACCTCGCCACCGACCGGGAGCCGGAACACGACATTTCCGGGCTGGGCATGGAACGGTTCTAGGGCTTGGGGTCGCCGGCGACGGGCGCGGTGGCGATCAGTTCCAGGGGCCGAGCAGCGGTTCCCCTGTGTAGCTGTCGGGCAGCGCATCCAGGCTCTCGGGCCAGTTTCCCTGGGCGACCTCGCGGCGTTGGGAGGCCGGGCGCGGCCTGCCGTCCCAACCCACCTGCTCCATCTGGAAATAAAGCTGCAGGGCGTGGCCGTCGGGATCGAAGGCGAAGATGTTGTGATCCATGCCGGGGCTTAATTCCGGCGGCAATTCGCGCAAGGTGAAGCCGGCGCGCTTGAGAAAATCAATGGCGTCGCGCAATTGGCGGTAGTTGGCCAGCTGCAGCCCCAAGGTGAGCGTCGTGGTGTGGTCCGACAAGCCCAGCTTGGCCCGTAATTCCATGGGGGCGAGCACCAGGGAGTGGTGTTCGGTGTTGTTGCGCAGGAAGGCGATGCGCGCGCCTTGGCAGACCGTCTCCTCGGTCATGATGAAGCCGAGGCGGCCGGCATAGAAATCGAGGGAAGCGTCGAGATCCTGGACGAACAGGCCGACCGGGCCGATCTTGACGATCTTAAACGGCCGCGGCATCAGGATGCCGTCGACATCATGGACGAAGTTGAGATGACCCTCGTCGTAGCGATAGCCGCTCAACAGATCGATGCCCTTTTCCTTGGCCTCTTCGACCTCCTGGTATTCGCTCATCTGCGGCAGGTCCGGGCTGTCGTGGAAGGCGCGGTTGAACATGCCGTGGGGCTTCGAATGTCCGGTCCAGCCGACCTGCTCGATGCCGTAATAGAGCTCGTTGATATGCCCGTCGGGATCCTTCAGGTAGGTATGCCAGTTGGAGCCGGGCATGTCGCGGCCCGTGCGCACCATGTCGCAGCCCTCGGATTCCAGCCATTTATGGCCGTCCACCACTTCGCGCAGGCTGCCCACCTGCCAGGTGATCTGGTTGATGGTGTTGCCGGGCCAGAAACGCTTGCCCTCCTTGTCGCCGGCCATGCGGAAGCGGTGGTTGTAGAAGACCAGCGCGTGATGGTCCGACCCATAGCGCATGAAATACCCCTTGCAATCCCCCATTTCGGCGAATTCGGGCGGGTTGTCCCCGCCTTTGAAGGGATCGCGGAGATCGACGATCTTGAACCCCAGAAGGTCGGTGTAAAACTTGATCATCGCCGCCTGGTCCTGGGTGTTCATGCCGAAATGGCCGAGGCGCCGGATCTTGAAGGGATGGTCCATCACCACGCCACCCACGTCGAACTTGCCGTCGACGGCTTGCACCATGGTGCTTACTCCTGAATGACATTGCCCCCGAGGTCGGTGATGCGGTCGACCGAAATGATCACGGCGGCGCCCTTGCGGTCGGGATCTTTTTCCTGTTCCGGCGGGATCACCCGTTGGTAAACCTCATCGCGCTCCGCGCCGTCGGTAAGGACGGTGGCCTGGCCATAGAACCGCCACACCGCGCCGTCGGGGAAGCGCTCCGACTTGGCCGGGTTGCGGTAATAGACCACGGCCCGCGGATTGGCCCGAAGGTTGGCCAGCGCGGTGCGGCCCGAGCGCTCCCAATAGGCGAGCCTCCCGGCATCCAAGACCAACATCGATCCCTTGGGGCTGATCTGGGGCGCACCATTCGCGTCCGCCGTCCCCAATAGGCAGACCACGCCGTCGGCCCGCGCGGTATCGATCATTTGCATGTCGCCATTCATGTCGATGGCCATCCGACCCCCCTTATCCTATTGCTGATGTCGTCTGGCTATTCAGCCGCCGAGCGCGCGCGCTGGGGCTGATAGGTCCTCCGCAGTTCCTGCCATTTCTCGGCGCGGGCCTTCTGGGCCTTGTCGACGTCGGCGGGAACCTCCACGAAGGGGGGCCTGAGCGGGCCGGGATCGCAATAGCCGGAATAGCGGATGCAGATCTTCGACGCCGTTTCGCGCCAAGTGAGGTTGGCCTTGCGGTCCACCAATACCGGCGAGATCGCGAACATGATCTCCTTGGCCCGCGCCTGGTCGCCCGTGACCACCGCCTCATGGAGCGCCAAAAGCGGCTCCGGCCCGTTCCAGGCATCGATCGACCAGAACCCGGCGGCGCCCAGCTCATAGAAGGGGTGGAACTGGAACTGGCTGCAGAACACGGAAATATGGCCCTTGATGATTTCCTGCAGCTTCATGAACCCCATGGTGTCGCGGTGGCTGTCCTTCATGGCGACCAGATTGGGGCATTTGACCAGTTCTTCGAAACACGGCACCGGCAGGGTCACGTTGTGAAGCGCCGGGTTGTGGTAGATCATGATGGCGAGGGAGGGGAAGCGCTCGGAGATGTCGGTGAAGAACCGCACCGCGTTCTCCACCGATGCCGGGAAATAGAACGGCACGCCCACCAGCACGCCGGTGGCGCCGATTTCCTCGGCAAAGGCCATGCGCTTGACCGTCTCGCGGCTATTCAGCGCGGTGGCCCCGACGAAAATCGGGACCCGCTTGGCGGCGATCTCCACCGCGGCCCGGTTGAGGGTCTGGAATTCCTCCCACAGGAGGGTGTGAAACTCGCCGAAAGAGCCGCAGGTGGATATTACGCCGGCACCATCGGCGATCATCCGGTTGAGCCCGTCTTCCATCCGTTCCACGGAAATGGTCTCGGTGGCGTCGATGGAGCCGCCGTCATCGGTGGTGAACGCCGGCATCATCGCCATCATGCCGGAAAGATCGGAGCAACTGACCATTGGGAGCCTCCT
>JAPUGG010000241.1 GCA_027292975.1 Alphaproteobacteria bacterium
GGAACCTCCGGATGCCGGCGTCCAGCAAGGTGCAGACGACCCGTTCGGCCAGGGTCAATCCGAGCACCCTGGTCAGGGGTTTCGGTGTCTTGGTATGCGGTCGAAGCCGCGATCCCAATCCGGCGGCAAGGATCAGCGCCATCTGCGGTGCCGCGTTTGCCAGGTCAGTGTTGCTCATCGCCCAAATATTCCACGATGTCATCGCCCAGCTGCCGGCTCGACGCCGCGATCAGACCGACGCGGTCGGTCAAGTTTTTCGGCGACCTCAGAGGCGCGCCATCGAGGCCGATGACCCAGCCTCCCGCCTCGATCACCAATCGTGCGGCGGCGAGGTAGCTTTCCGCCGTCAGGCGTCCACGCACGTCGATGTGGGCGTCGGTGGCGCCAGCGGCAATCAAGGAAAGGGCTCGCGACGCACAACCGTAGCACCGCACGCCGCTGGCGGCGGCCATCAGGCGGGCAAGGCCCGGCGACGGAGAATGATGATTGAGTTCGACCGAGATCATGGCCTCGCTAATATTGCGCACCGGCGCGGTTTCAAGCCGGTCGTTGCCGCGCCACGCCCCGGAACCCTTGAGCGCAATCAGCGGCGTTTCCTGTTCGAGCGGCCCGACCAGGGCCGCCTCGACCCAATCGGGATGGAGCGGCGCGTCGACCGGCAGCACGGCGCAAGACAAGGCCGACATCGGCAATCCCCGCGCCCAGTTATCGGACCCGTCCACCGGATCGAGGATGATACGGTGTCGCGGTGTGCCGGAACCGATTTTCAGACGCCCGCTCTCTTCGGAATCGACGACGAGCGGCAGCTTGAATTCCTTAAAGACAACCAAAGCCGCGTCGTTGGCAACCAGGTCGAAGCGTTTGACGTCATCGCCCTTCGCGTTCCTGGCGCCGCTTCCCGCGCGCCCCGATTCCATGACCGCGCTCCGCACCCGGCGGTGGAGCATGCGCAACCGCTCCACCCAGGGCGAGTCCGCGGTCCGCGCCGTGTTTCCTCCGCCCGGGCCACGGTTGGCAGCCTGACCGTCGGCGCTATTCTCCAGCGACGGTGTGCGAGCTTCCTTCACTGACGGTTCCCTCGAGATCAATCCCTTGGATGAACGCATCGGTCAAATCATAGGCCACCGAATCGCGCATCTGCAGGGGCGGGCTTTTCATGTAGTAGGCCGAGGCCGCCTCCAAAGGTCCGCCGATGCCGCGCTGCAATCCCAGCTTGGCGCACCGGATGGCATCGATGACCACGCCGGCGCTGTTGGGGGAATCCTGGACCGACATCCTGAGTTCGAGTTCCAACGGAACGTCCCCGAAGCCGCGGCCTTCCATGCGGATGAAGGCGACTTTGTTGTCGTCCTGCCACGGCACGTAATCGGACGGGCCGATATGGATGTTGCAGGACTCCAGGCGTTCGTCCAACTGCGACTGCACGGCTTCCGTCTTGGAGACCTTCTTCGACTTCAGGCGGTCGAGGGCCTTCATGTTGAGAAAATCCGTGTTGCCGCCCGTGTTCAATTGGTAAGTCCGGTCTAGCTCTACCCCCCTGTCGCCGAACAGGCGCGTCAGGGTTCGGTGCACGATGGTGGCGCCGACCTGGCTTTTGATGTCGTCGCCGACAATGGGCAAGCCGGCGGCACGGAATTTCTCGGCCCATTCGGAATCTGAGGAGATAAACACTGGAACGCAGTTGACCATGGCCACGCCGGCTTCCAGGCAAGCCCAGGCATAGTGCCGAACCGCATCTTCCGAGCCTACCGGCATGTAGCAGACCAGAATTTCGGCCTCGGCATCCTTGAGGACCTGGACGACATCGACCGGCTCCTCGTCGGCCGGCCGGAAAGCCTCGTCATCGGGATAGTCGGCCATGTGCGGCGCCACACCGTCGAGCACCGGCCCCATCTGCACCACGACGTCAGATACCGGCAAGGCGCTCTGGAAAACTTTGGTGCAGTTGGGTTTGGCGAAAATCGCCTCCTCCACCCGCTTGCCCACCTTGCGGCGGTCGATATCAAAGGCGGCCACGATCTCGATGTCGCTCGGACCCCAATCACCGATCCGGGAATGCATGAGGCCGGCAAACGTTCCCGCGTTCCGTCCCTTGTAGTATTCCAGACCCTGCACAAGGGAACTCGCGCAGTTGCCGACACCGGCGATAGCCACTCTGATTTTTTTCATTCGATATATCTCCTCATTATGTTGCCCTGACCAAAAGCCGGCTCACGCATAGGGTTCGGAGCCGATGGGGATACCCATCGACACGCCCTTGCATACCTCGCACATACGCGCGACGGCGGTTCTATCGAAAACGCAACAGGCTTAATCCGAATGCCAGGGGGGTGAGGAACCGGACACCCGATCCCGAAATTATTTTCCCCGACGATCCATTTAGCGAACGCAACCCGCCAAGTAGCCCTCACTTGGCCAATTTACGCTCGACCATGCGGTCCACTCGGTCATTGAAAACCGTTGCGGCAAGAGGGGTAAGGTGCTCCCTTGCGACAGGAACATACTCTTTCTTCCGTGGAACGGCAAGAACCCGGGGCAAGGATCCTATTCAAAACCATGGGGAGTTTCCCGTTCCCCGGTCTCGGCTTCAAATCCTCGGGATATAGTGAGGACGCTCGCTACGTTCGGCCCGGCTTTCCGCAATCGGACGCTCTTCACGTGAATGGCTCAATCCAGCGGAAACATCCTTGGCCATCTATCGGAGCGTTTTTTTCTAACCGTAGGTGGATCGACAATGAGGAAGGAAGACTTGCTGGCACCCTCCGGCACGAACATCAGAAAATTGCTGAAAGGAAAGTTCCGGATGAAGCTCGAAGACGATCGGGAAATCGCCGCGACGTTGAATGGAAAGTTGAGGAGGTTTCGCTGCGGTTATTTTCGGCGTTTTCGCGGTGGTAATGCGCAAATCGTTTCGCACGTCCCGCAGAGATTAAATCGACCAATAACTGAACAGATAGCCCAACAAACGAGAAATCAGGCAGAAGCAATAAGGAGAACGCGGCGCGGAGTCGGGTCAAAACCTGCTGTCATCACGTGTCGCGATTCATGGCCGTTCCTGACCCATAACGGACATTACGAGCGTTCATAGACTCCCCACAGCCAGCACCATAAACTTCCTCCTTATCGTTAGGGGGAAAACCAGTAAATGGCCGAAGAACGGGTCCAACGAAGGCTTGCTGCCATCCTTGCCGCCGACGCGGCGCCTCCGGTGAAACTCAACGGCTTGCTGGCCACATCTTACGTCGTTGTCCACTTCTTCGTCCTGTTCGCAGTGCCGCTCTTGCTGTTACCGCGTGACGCGGCCTGGGGCGGCGTCCTTGTCGTATTCGTGCTGTTGACGCCGTTTTTTTGGGCGCTGGCGCATGAGACGTTGCACGGCAATTTCCACTCCGACCCAAGTCTCAATCGGGCCGTTGGCCGGGTATTGTGCGTGCTGCTTGGGTCTTCG
Organism: Alphaproteobacteria bacterium; assembly: GCA_027292975.1. Lineage (GTDB taxonomy): Bacteria > Pseudomonadota > Alphaproteobacteria > SMXQ01 > SMXQ01 > SMXQ01. The sequence goes on from JAPUGG010000241.1 coordinate 3,449, forward strand.
CACCGCGTCCTGCAATTCGGCCACTTGCTGCACCATCGATTGAGCCGTTCTTCTTTCGACCGGATCGAGGTCTACGATCCGCGTGTCGAGAGTCGCGCCCGGGCCGC
>JAPUGG010000242.1 GCA_027292975.1 Alphaproteobacteria bacterium
GGCTATCTTGATGTCGCTTTTCTTGGTACCGTACTTGGCCATCAGGACTTCCGTGGTGCCGCGCTGGCCGGAACCGGGGTTGCCGATGTTGAAGCGCTTGCCCTTGAGGTCGGCCCACGACTTGATGCCGGAATTCTTGCCGACGATGATGTGATAGGGCTCCGGATGTACGGAGAACACGGCCCGCAACTTCTTGAAGGCCTTGCCCTTGTATTTGGACGAACCGTTGTAGGCGTGATACTGCCAGTCCGACTGGGCGACGCCGAAATCCAGTTCGCCCTCGCGGATTTGCCCGATGTTGTAGGTCGAGCCGCCGGTCGACGGCGCCGAGCAGCGGATGCCGTGCTTGCGGCCGGTTTTGCGGCCTTCGGCGGCCGCCTTGTGAACCAAACGGCAGATCGACTGGCCGACGACGAAATAGACGCCCGTCGGGCCACCGGTACCGATTGAGATAAACGTTTTCTTGCTTTGAGCCTCGGCCGGGCTGGTGCCGGCCAGACTGAGGGCGCCGACCGCGACGGCAAGCACCAATGTGGATTTGCTAAGTTTTCTCATCGTCTTTTGTCCTCCCTGATTGGACGGAGATGGTTTGAGAGAATGAATTAGAAACGCCCGCACCGGAGGCCGGGACCGGACCTTTAACCGGCCCCATCCCCGTGCGATGAATTCCTATTGGGTTTAAGAGTTATGGTCTACCCGCCTCCCTTACGGCCGGATATTTTTTCCGGTCCTGTTCTGAGTTTACACCCCTGATCGCCGTAAACGGTATCAACGATCACGTCAGCTCCCTTGAGATTACTCTAGCAACGTAACCCGAACGCTACTTTATCTCCCCCAAAGCCCCCAACGCAATCGGCGGTAACATTTTCACGGGTTGCCGAAACCGGCGGGAACAGATTTCCATTCCGCCCAAACGCGCTGATGAAAGGGTCCCCCCTTCTCTTCCTCTGCTTTTTTCAGGGCCTTTTCCACATGGGGGAAACCGCGCCGAAGCTCCGCCCACATCTGGAGCCCCAGTTCACGCAGTTCGGGAACATTGAGACAGCGCAGCGTATAAGACCAGACCATGGCGCCCATGGCGTCCGTCACCAGCCCCATTTTCCTGAACTGCCGGACAACCCTGTTGATGGCCAACTGATACCCGCCCAGGGTTTCCACCGTGGGTAAAGGGCCGTCCTCGAAAACATCCTCGGGAATCACGCCATGGGATTCAAAATTGATCCTGATCACGGTGGCGACGGCGATAACGGTGCCGATGTCCTCATCACTCATGGCCTTGAGCCCATCGACAAAGGTCCTCACTTCCTTGGTGCTGGATTCCAGTGCCCGCGTGCCTACCTTGCGCAGGAACCAGTCTTTCAACATGCCTCTGCAAGGGCGGCTTCGATGGCATCGCCAAGAATATCCACCAGGGTCCTGATTTGCGCTTCTTCGATGATAAAGGGCGGCGCCAGCAGCACGTGATCGCCCCGGACCCCGTCGGCGGTGCCACCGCCCGGATAGCAGATCAGGCCCCGGTCCATGGCTTGTTTCTTGATCCCGGCGTGAAGCTTGAGCGCCGGGTCAAAGGGCTCCTTGGTGGCGCGGTCGGCGACCAGTTCGATACCCCGGAAAAGCCCCCGGCCACGGATGTCGCCGACATGGGGGTGATTGCCCAGGCGGTCGAACAGACGGCTTTCGAGAACCCCTCCCTGCTCGCGGACATTGGCCAGCAGGTCGAGGGCCTGGATTTTCCGCTGCACGGCCAGCGCCGCCGCGCAGGCCGTCGGATGGCCCATATATGTATGGCCGTGTTGGAAAAACCCGGTTCCTTCGCTGAAAGCCCGAAAAACCTTGGCCGAAACCAGGGCCGCGCCGATCGGCTGATAGCCGGCGCCCAATCCCTTGGCGATGCAGACGATGTCAGGGGCAATGTTGTCCTGCTCGCAGGCGAAGGTCGTGCCCGTCCGGCCCATGCCGCACATCACCTCATCCAGGATCAACAGCACGCCGTGGCCCTCACAGATATCGCGGATGCGCTTGAAATACCCCTTGACCGGCGGCACCACCCCGGCCGTGGCGCCGACCACCGTTTCGGCGACAAAGGCGCAGACCGTCTCCGGCCCCAGGCTCTGGATTTCGGTTTCCAACTCATCCGCCGCGCGAAGGCCGTATTCCTCTTCGGTCTCACCATCCGATTGGTTGCGGTAGGCGTAACACGGCTGGATGTGCCCGACATCCATGAGCATCGCCTTAAATGGCTCCCGCCGCCAGATGTTGCCGCCGACCGAAAGGGCGCCCAGGGTGTTGCCGTGGTAGCTTTGGCGGCGGGCGATGAACTTCGTCCGCTCGGGCTCACCGGTTTCCAGGAAATACTGACGCGCCATCTTCAACGCCGCTTCCATGGCTTCCGAGCCGCCGGACACGAAATAAACGGCTTCGATCCCGTCGGGCGCCTTGCCGATCAGAAGGTCGGCAAGCTCCTCCGCCGCTTCGGAAGTGAAAAAGGCGGTGTGGGCGAAAGCCAGCGTCTCGGCCTGGTCCTTGATCGCTTGGATCACGTCCGCATCCGAATGGCCCAAACAGCTGACGGCGGCGGCGCCCGAGCCGTCCAGATAGCGTTTGCCCTCGGCGTCGATGATGTAGACGCCGTCGCCTTTAACCGCCCGCGGCATGGACACATCGATCTGGCGTTGGAAGACGTTGGTATGGGCGGGGCTCATGGATGTCGGCCTTTCATCACCTCGGCCCGTGGATGGTATCTAACTTAAGGTACCGATGCGTTAGATTCTATCCACTAGGGAAGTTCGGTTTTATCCCCATGCATGTTATTGAAACGACCCGGGCAGAAAGCTCTCAAGCAATAACATCCCGCATTGCCGAAGCTCGGCTTGCTCCCGGATACGACATTCGCGATCCGCCGGATTTTAGGCCGCCATTTTCGGTCGGTCGCCCTTCAGCATGATGCGGTGAAGGTAACGAAGTTGAGACGGATCGAAATCGAAGGTCGCCTGATGTAGCGCGCTTCTGTTATCCCAGATCAGCACATCCCCTGGGCGCCAGCGGTGGCTCATTTGAAACCGAGGCTGGTCGCAATGGGCGTAGAGCCGGTCGAGCAGGGCGTCACCCTCTGCCTCAACCAAACCTTCGACCGCGTCGCAGCGCATGGGATTGAGATAGAGGCCCGCGCGCCCGGTCTCTGGGTGTTCGCGGACTAGCGGTTGCCAGCAACCGGATGAGCCTTCCTCTTCCTCTTTAGTGCGCGTCAACAGATTGCGGGGCGCACGGCGGGAGAGATAGGCATGAAACGCGCGTAAGCCGCGGATCGTCTCTTTGGTGTCGTCGTCCAGCGCCTCATAGGCGTGGCAGAGGTTGGTGAACTCCGTGTTGCCGCCAACCTCGGGCACCTCGATCGCGTAGAGCACCGTGGCCTTGGGTGGGCTCTCCAGGTTCGAATGGTCGGTGTGCCAGGAGCCGCCGCGCTTCAACGGCGTTTCGTCGCCGGTCCGCTTGTCGACGGCTCGGTTGGTCAGTTCCTCGATCGCCTCGTATCCGGCCAGGCGATAGGTCGCGGTCACCGGTGGCATTGGCTGGCCCAGGTTTTCTACCGCCTGCAGGAACTTTTCCGGGCTCTCGAATGTTTGTCCGCGAAAACAAA
>JAPUGG010000243.1 GCA_027292975.1 Alphaproteobacteria bacterium
GTGCCGGGTTTCGCGCTCGATCTCGTCGATCCGCGCGACCTCGAACGTGCCGCGCTCCCACACCGCCTTGGCGGCTTCCTTGGGGATGACCCCGAGCTCGGCCTGGGCGTCGCAGGCGTGGCCCTCGATCTCCAGCCAGATGCGGAATCTGTTCTCGGATTCCCAGATGGCGGTCATCTCGGGCCGGCTGTAGCGTGGGATCATTGTGGCCTCGTGGCGGTTGGGGAGGCAGGGAGTCCTGGGAATTGTACTAGAAGCACCCGACGTTGAGAAACATGATATGGTCTGCCCGCCGGGGCGGTGCCGTCCCCACCCCCACCGAGAGGTTTCCCATTGGACGCAGCCACAGGCCCTTTTCCGCCGGAACTGAGCACCATTCCCTTGATCGAGGCCGCAAACGGCGGCCCCGTGGCGCTGGCCGAGGCCACTCCGGAGCAGCTGCGGGATGTCCTGTCCCTGGGCCGGCGCCATTACGGCCCCGTCGTCCTGCGCCTGGGAGATTGGGCCGGCCGGCACTGGCTCGCCAAGTGTGACAACCCCTATGGCGGCGAAATCGCCGCCGTGGCGGCGTGGGCCGGCCTGCCGGGCGCGTTCCTGCTCAACCTGTCCTACGAATGGAGCTGCACGACCGGGATCGGGCCCGATCCTTCGGGAAACGGCGCCCGCATGCTGCGCACCCTGGACTGGCCCCTCGACGGGCTGGGCGCCAACCTGGTCGTGGCCCGGCATGAGGGGGACGTGGGGCCGTTCTACAACGTCACTTGGCCCGGCCTGGTCGGCGTCGCCACGGCCATGGCGCCGGGGCGCTTTTCGGTTGCCCTCAACCAGACGCCCATGCGCCGCTACAGTCCGTGGTGCTGGCTGGACTGGAGCATCGCCCGCGGACGCTGGTGGCGGTCCCGGGCCATTCCGCCCATCCACCTCTTGCGCCGGGTGTGCGATACCTGCCGCACCTACGCCGACGCCAAGGCCGCGCTGGTCGAAACGGCGCTTTGCCTGCCCGCGTTCTTTGCCCTGAGCGGCGTCGCCCCGGATCAGGGGTGCGTCATCGAGCGGCTGGAGGACCGGGCCGCCGTTCGCCAGGCGCCGACCTCGGTCGCCAACCACTGGATGGCCTTTGACGTCCCGGACCGGCCGCGGGGCGAAGAAAGCGCGGAGCGTTGGCAGATGATGGAGCAGGCGCGCCAGCGTGCCGCCGCCGATTTCTCCTGGCTGGCGCCGCCCATCCTCAACCAGACCACCCGCGTCGCCATGATCGCCAATGCGGCGCAAGGGTTCCTCATGGTCCAGGGCTTCGAAGCCGACGGTCCGGCGACCGCCGTGTTCACCCTCTAACCTTAACGGTTATTACCCAGAGCCGGCATTCGGTCTCGAAGCAAAAGCGCATCTCACCTCTACCGGCGGGGGCCTCGGCTTTGCTGGTCCATTCCGGTAGGGATCGCGTATGCGTACACTTGTGGGTCAGCCGAAAGACCACATCGGAAGTACGAGCATCGGTCACGCCGCCTTAAGCGCGTTCTTTTCGGGCGCTTAGAACATGCCGTTAGTATGCGCGCTCGCCGTCGGCATCTCTTGCAGAACATCCCAGTGCTCGACAACCTTGCCGTTACCGTCCACGCGAAATATGTCGATGCCGGCATATTCCAGGCCGCCCGTCCAGTTTTGATGGCAGTGCAAAACAACGAAAGAGCCTTCTGCGATGACGCGTTTGAACTCAACCGTTTTGCCGGGGTAATCCCGCGCCATCTTTTTGAAGTAATCGATAAACCCGGATTTTCCCGTCGCGACATGAGGGTTGTGCTGGATATACTTGTCGCCGGCATAAAGCTCGATGGCGCGACGCGGCTCACATTGGTTGAACATCATGTCGTAAAACGCGGCCACGTTCGCTTTGTTACTTTCGGGGTCATTCATGGCGCTTCCTCCAAATGCCGCATGGCGTTTTCCGCTCACGAAGTCACGGAAATCGCCTGCGATACGTCGTTGATTCCTCTTAGCCGACATTTCCCAGATGTCATCCAAATTCGTGGAAATCATACCACAGTCCCAGCGCCAAGGGGGCTGTATCCCCTTTGCAGCCATCCGATGGCATGATTTTGGTAATCGGCCCGCGCTTGGAAGGCCATTCGGTCATTTTTCTCGCCATCCAGACACACTTCTCCTGTCGCTTTCTCCTGGCCGTCGATTTCCCCGGCCTACGTCGGAACGGGTCTTCTTCGTAGATCATCAATCAGGCTCAGGATTTTCCGGAACAATTCTCTCGGCACCGCCACTTCGGCCAATTGGAACGTGACGTACCGCCCGTGGTTGACCACTTTCGCCCCGATCTTCACCAATTTCTCTCGCAGCGTGGTTAGCGACCAGTGCTCGACCTCCTTTGGCAAAGCCAGTGTCCGCATAAAGTTGGCGAGATTGTAGGCCAGGGCGTGAAGCTGCAGCCTGACGGCATTGTCGCGGAACTTGCGGCACGACAGCCGCGTCCATTTGATCGCGTTCTTGCCTTCCTTGATGTCGGCATGTCGGAAGAGCAGTTAGATAAGGCTATTGAGTATTACGG
>JAPUGG010000244.1 GCA_027292975.1 Alphaproteobacteria bacterium
TCACCGGGCCGAGCCTAAGCCTGCCATCCCCGCGCCGGTCCAGATGAATGAGGAAATAGGCGCCGACCTGATCCCTGGTGAGATTGGCGCCGCCCCTCAGGCCGGGGCGCACCATGCCGAGGCCCGGCCCCATCAAGCCGCCGGCGCCGAGCCCCGGGGTCGACCGCCCATAGGGGCCCGGCCTCGGACCCATCATGGATCCCAATCCCTTCTGTTTCATCTCCGGATGGCGGGGCTCCCCCTGACCCAGGGTTTCGCACCCGCCGAGCATGCCCGCCATGGCGAGCCCCACCGCCAGCGCCCGCATGCTCAGCACCGTCGCCCGCCGATCAACAATCCCCCTGGGCCCCAAGGGCCGTGGCGATGGCCTTGCGGCCCGCCTCGGTGATGGTGACGGAACGGAATTCCTGGCTTACGGTCGACAACTTCGTCCAACCGTAGTCTTCGCATTCCTTGAGGGTCCGCCACAGAATTGAATCCCTGTCGTCATGGTTGACGGCGATATCCCCCGACATCACCAGCAGTTCAAGTAGCAGCCGTTGTTGCGGCAAGACCGTGGTCATCCCCATCCCCGTTCGCCTGGACATTTCGCAAGGGATTTTAGGGCACATTCCGACCAAACTGAACCATTTGACCGGATAATGCTCTGGCCGGGCTGTGATATAAAGGGCTTTGAGACACCCCATGCGAGGAGGGCCCCATGGCCGACGACGCCCCCCAGACCTTTCTTTGGTTGACCGAGGCCGATGTGGTCTCCCTGATCAATCTTTCCGGAATCATCGAGGCGTTGGAATCCGGGCTCAAGCTCGAATCCGAAGGCAAGGCCAAGAATCTTCACAAGGGACAGACGGTGTGGCAAGGCGGCTCTCTCAACATCACCGGCGCGCAGTTCACCGGCGTGGGCTTCGCGGGCGCCAAGGTGTGGACCAACGTGGGCGGCAAATCGGCGCCGTTGGTGCTGCTTCACGGCGCCGATGACGGCCAGCTCAAGGCCATCATCGAGGCCGTGGCCTTGGGTCAGATGCGCACCGCCGCCTTGGCCGCCGTCGCCACCCGCTGGCTCGCCGCCGAAGACGCCGACGATATGGGGCTGGTCGGCACCGGCAAACAGGCCCTCACCCAGGTCGCCGCGGTCAACGCGGTGAGGCCCCTGAAGCGGCTCCGGGTGTTCAGCCCGACGGCCGCCAACCGGGCGCGTTTCGCCGAAACCGTGCGGCAACGGTTCGATTTCGAGGTGGTGGAAGCCGCCAGCGTCGAAGACGCCGTCATTTATGCCCCGATCATCACCACGGTGACCCGGGCCAAGGAGCCCTTCCTGTTTTCTTCCATGGTGTCGTCGGGCAGTCACATCAACGCCGCCGGCGCCATCATTCCGGCCTGCGCCGAGATCGGCGACGATATCCTGCCCCGCTGCGACCGCGTCGTGGTGGATAACCTCGCCCAGTGCCGGGAACTGTCCCGCGAGTTGCAGTCTTTCTATGACGGCGGCCCGGGCGATTGGGGGGACGTGCGGGTGCTGTCCGACCTGGTCGCCACCGGCGACCCCAGGCCGGCCGGGTTGGACCTCACGCTGTTCAAGTGGATGGGCGTGGGGCTCGCCGATCTGGCGGCGGGCATAGAGATTTTCGGCCGCGCCGAGCAAAAGGGCGTGGGCGTCCACTATCCCCATCCGGGCCGGGCGGCGCTGGACCTCTCTTAGGAAAGAAAAAGGTGAAACCATGGAAAAAGCGATGTTCGGCGCGGGCTGTTTCTGGGGCGTTGAAGCCGCCTTCCGCCGGGTTCCGGGGGTCGAGGAGGTGACCGTGGGCTATTCCGGCGGCACCACGGAAAATCCCACCTACCAGGACATTTGCGCCCACGGCACCGGCCATGCCGAGGTTGTGCTCCTGCAATTCGATCCCGGCGCGGTCGGTTTCGAACAGCTTTGCGAGGTTTTCTTTGCCCTCCACGACCCGACCCAGCTCGATCGCCAGGGCCCCGACGTGGGCGATCAATACCGGTCGGCCATTTTCACCTTCGACGAGGCGCAGTTGCAGACGGCCCACGAGGTGCGGGACCGGTTGGATTCCTCGCGCCGTTTCCGCGACGATATCGTCACCCAAATCGCGCCGGCCGCCACCTTCTGGCGGGCCGAGGATTACCACCAGCGCTATATCGAGAAGCACGGCGGACATTAGGCCTTCCGACGGCAGCCAGGCCGGGGTGTGCACTAGTCCCAGCCGTAGAGCCGGGCCGGGTTGTCCACCAGAATAAGCTGGCGGTGGCCCTCGTCGGGCACCGCAATCAAGAGAAAATCGAGGAGATCCGCGTCGTCGGGCACCGGCACCTCGAAGGTCGGGTGGGGCCAATTGGTGCCCCAGATGATGCGATCGGGCCGGGCCGCCACCAGAGGCCCCGCGATTTCGGCCATATCGGCGTAGGCCGGGGGTCCCTCGGCCGTGAGGTCATACCAGGCATAGATGTTGAGATAGGCGTTCTCTTCCGTCACCAAGAGTCCTTTCACGGCCTCGAATTCCGGCGTCCCCGGGCGGCGGTCGTGGCGCAGGTAGCCGACATGGTCGATGGAGTAGGGGATGGGCAATTTTCGCAGCATCGGCAGCAGCGCGACCACCTCGTCGATATTGCGCAAGTGGATTTCCACATGCCAGCCGAAATCCTTGACGCGATCGGCAAGGCCCAACAGGTGGTCGGGGCCAAGGCCGCCCACCGATCGCGTCGAGATGCGGAATCCCGTCATGCCCCCCGCGGCCAGGGCCTCGATCTCTCCATCGGTGGTGTCCGGTTTGATCGAAGCGAGGCCCTTGAAGGCGCCGCCCATGGCTTTGATCGCGGCCAGCGACGGCGCGTTGGAGGTCATGCCGCTTCCGGTGATCACGACGCCGCGCTCGAGCCCCAACCGCGCCGCCATCCGGCGGTAATTCCCGAGCCCCGCCTCCACCGGCGTGTAGCGGCGCTCGGGCTTGAGTGGAATATCGGCCTCGTAGATATGGAAATGGGTGTCGCACGCACCCGGCGGTGCCTTCAGTTCAGGGACCCGCCCGTGGTGCCTTGGCGGGCGTAGTCTGGGCGGTTCCGTCTTATCGGTCATGGCATTCACCCCTAGATCCGCACGTCCAGGTCGGCCCCTTTGACGAACAGTTCTTCGGGCTTGGCGTGAGTATGGGCGATGCCCTGCTCGAAGGCGAATTGGCAGAACGCCGCGAGGGTCTTGCGGTTGGCCTCGATGCCATAGGGGAAGATGTCGCCGTCGAATTTCTTCATCATCCGTTCGGCATGGTCCACCGCCCAGGGCAGGCAATAGCGCGATACCCCGATCTCGAGGAAACGCGCCATGGCCCGTTGCTTGGCCTCGAGGAAGGCGTTGTAGAGATTGCGCGCGATCCAGGGATTGTCCTCCAGCACGTCCTTGCGCAGGGCGATCACGTGCATGATGGGGAAGATGCCGGTTTCGTCGTAATAGCGCTCCTCCATTTCCCGGTAGTTGGGGAACAGGCGCTTGACGTCCGGGTGGCCGGCGGCGAACACCTTGGGCACCCTGGCCACCAAGGCCCCGTCGATCTCACCGGAGGCCAGCATTTCCGAGATCGAGAGGTCGGTGACGCGCTCGATCTCGATCCCGTCGGGCAGGTTGAGCTCCACCTTTTCCTCGCGGCCGGGCTGCTCGGTGCCGGCCTGGACCCACTGGATCGAGGTGAGATCGACGCCCGCCCGGTGCTGGAGCCATCCGCGCGTATAGACCGCCGCCGTCTGCGCCCATTCGGGAACGGCGATGCGCTTGCCGGTGAAGTCCTTGGCCTCGCGAATGCCGGAATTGACGTTGGTGTAAAACGACGAAAACCGAAACTGGCGCGAGGTCCAGACGGGAATGCCGATGATGTCGGGCTCGTCACGGGTGGCCTGGGCAATGAACTTGGCGAAGCTGAGCTCGGAGACTTCCCATTCCCGGTCGAAGGTGAACCGGGTGAAAATTTCGTGGATCTCCATGGTCAGCCAGGTGGGGTCCAACCCAACGGCTGTGACGGTGCCGTCGCGGAAATCGCGTATATGGTCGTAATCGGAGGTGGCGATGGTCAGCGGTATTCTTTTCATATTCGTTTTCTCCCTGACGCCATGAATCCGTCGCCGCAAGGCGCCGCCATCAGGGTACCCGCCAAGTTTCGCCGGGCGCAACCCGCGCGGGGTAACATTGACAGGCCCGGGCGTGGCACCCATAGATGATGGCAAGCATAGGGGAGGAAATATGCCTTCAGGGAAAGCAGCCGAGGGTGACTTCGACGTGCCGGTCCTGATCGTCGGCGGCGGGCCCGTCGGTCTTGCCATGGCGGTAGAGTTGGGTTGGCGCGGCATCGACTGCGTGTTGGTGGAGCAAGGCGACGGGGAGGTGGCCCACCCCAAGACCAACGGCGTCAATATGCGGACCATGGAATATTGCCGCCGCTGGGGGATCGCCGATATCATCCGCGAAAAGGGCTATCCCAGGGAGCGCGCCCGCGATCACATTTATTTCACCACCCTGACCGGCTGGGAAATCGCCCGGCAGACCACCCCGGCCTACGACGAAGTCGAGCCACCCCGGGGCACCCTGGAGCCCTTCCAGCGCTGCCCCCAAACGGTGTTCGACCCCGCCTTGGCCGAGCGCGCGCGCGGCCTGGACCCGGTGACGCTGCGCTATCACGTGCGTTGCCTCGGCGTGGAACAGGATGCCCGGGGCGTGACCGCGCGGCTCGAAGACGCCAACAGCGGCGGCGCGGAAACCCTTCGCGCGGCATTCGTGGTGGCCTGCGAGGGCGCCCACAGCCCGATTCGCGAAGCGCTCGGCATCGAGCTCACCGGCACGCCGGTCCTGGGCTATTCCACCAATGTGCTTTTCCGCTCCGCCGAGTTCGCGACCATGCACGACAAGGGCGAGGGCCGCAGTTACCTGGCCATGGGCCCAGACGGGCAATGGGCATCGGTCAACGCCATCGACGGCAAGGATCTCTGGCGCTTTCAGGTGCGGGGATCGCTGGACCCCGATTCCTGGGCAAAGGTCGACGTCGACGCCGACCTCAGGCGTTTCGCCGGCCGTGATTTCGACTACCAGGTTCTTTCCGTGCTCGAATGGATACGGCGCCAATTGGTGGCCGACCGCTACCAGGAGGGGCGCATCCTGCTTGCCGGCGACTGTATCCACCAACTCACGCCCGCCGGCAGCTTCGGCATGAACACCGGCATCGGCGATATCACCAACATCTCTTGGAAAATCGAAGCGGCGCTCGCCGGTTGGGCCGGAGACGATTTGCTTCCGTCCTACACCCTGGAGCGCCGGCCCATCGGCAAGCGCAACGTGGACTACGCGGCGCGGCGCTTCGCGCGCGGCGAAGACATCGCGCCCATGCCCTCAATCATGGAGGATTCGCCCGAAGGGGCGCGCCAACGCAAGGCGGCGGGCGAACGCATCGCCAAAGAGATGTTCTCGCCGCCTAATATCGGCCTCCAGATCGGCTACCGGTACGACGATTCACCGGTGATTTGCCATGAGCCGGACCCGCCCCCGCCGGTCGAGCGCCAGACCTACACGCCGACCACCCGCCCTGGCGCGCGGGCACCCGATGGGCTGATGGGTGACGGCCGGCCGGTGATCGATTTGTTCGGCCACGGGTTCGTTCTTTTGCGCCTCGGCGCTAGCCCACCACCGGCTGAGAACCTCGAGGACGCGGCGGCGGCGCGCGACGTGCCGTTGAGGACGGTGGTGCTGGCCGACCCCGAAATCGCCGCGCTTTACGAAACCGCCCTGGTCCTGGTCCGGCCCGACGGGCATGTGGCTTGGCGGGGCCAGGCGCCGCCCGACGACGCCGCCCAAGTCATCGACCGCGTGCGGGGCGCCCTTTAGTGCGCTGGACGCTGCCTTGATGGCGCCGCGCCCGCCCACCCAACGCCGAATAAACATTCCGGGAGAACCCAACCATGGCCAGCACAACCATCTTAGATCCCAGCCTCGCCAAGGACCGCGCCGCCCTGGTGCTGTTCGACACCCTTAACGGCTATCTCCACCCGTCCGACCCGGTCAAGGAAGAGAATCTCAAGAGATGGGAAATCCGGGAAAATATGTCGCGGTTGCTCAAAGGCACCCATGATGCCGGCCTGATGGTGTTCTACGGCGCCGCCGACCATGCCGCCGACGGCGCCGATGTCGCCCCCCGGTTGACCGACACCGACATGGACCTCAAGCCCTGGGGCGATCGCGAACGCCGCTTCATGCCGGCCCACCGGCATGGACAAGAGAGCGCCGCCATAGCCCCGGAAGTAGCCCCGGGCGAGGGCGACGTGATGGTGCCCAAACATCGCTGGAGCGCCTTTCACCAGACCCATCTGGACTTGCAGCTTCGTGTCCGGCGGCTCTCCACCATCATCATCGCCGGGGGTTCCACCGATGTCGGCATCGCCTCTACGGTTTTCGCCGCACGGGACCTCGATTACGGCATCGTCGTCATCCGCGACAGTTGCTATTCCCACCGCGGCGACAACAACGCCTTCTTCATGGAGCGCGTATTCCCGCGCATGGGCAGGGTCATGACCACCGACGCGGCGATTTCCTTGATGGGAAGTTGAGGAACCACGACGCCGGGCGCAACCCGCGCGGGCCCAAGGGTGGGCGGGCCTCTTCGCCGCATTTCCCGCTAAGGGTTTAATCCTTTTTTATACTTGGGGCCGGATACTCCATGCCCGGGGCGGCCGCGGCATTCACGCGCGCGCCCTATCAGAGGCCGGCGATGACCACCGACGACAGGAATCGAGTTTATTCTGCGGCAACCCAGGATTTGTCGTCAAAACAGATGCTTACGGGTATCTGCACGCTGTCCTGCGCGGTCGTGACCGAGGACGGGAGCAGGTGCGCGGCCGCGATCATGGCGGTCGATGCGTCGGGCGAGGGGTTGGTGCCGGCGGCGGCCGTGGGATTGGGGGAAGGCGAAGACGCCATTCTCCATGACGCCGCACGCGCTTATCTAACCATGGAAGATCGCGGCCTCGAGGGTGAGGAGCCGCCCACCGTCATCGATGAGTTGGCCACACCGGATTTCGGGACCGCCTGGGTTTGGCCCCTGGCCGGGAACCACCGAGAGCGGCTCGGCATCCTGGTGCGTTTCCAGGCCGATCCCTCGGGCCCCGGCGAGCATCAGCGCGGGGTGCTGGGTCACGCTGCCGGCCTTGCCGCCATGGCACTCCAACACCGGCGCAGCGAAGCCGGCGCGGCCGATTGGGGGGATATGCTCAAGACCGTCGTCGAGAACGTCAATCAGGGGATTGCCCTTTTCGACAAGGAGTTTCGGCTGCTGCATTTCAATTCGGTCTATCAATCCCTCTACAATTTCCCGGACGGATTTTTAAAGCCCGGACAGCCCTATGCCGATGTGCTGCGCCACCTGATCGACCGGGGTGAATACGGCGACGTGGACGCCGATTCCTTCCTGCAAAAGCTCATGGAGAGCCTCGAACAGGGTAGCGAATGGCGCAAATTGCGACACCGGCCCGATGGCACCGTCATCGCCGTCTACCGCAAGAACTTGCCCGGTGGCGGCGCCATCGTAACTTTCACCGACGTCACCGCCGATATGCGCCTGGCCGTGGAGAGCCGGCGCAACGCAAAGCTGCTGGAAACCATCGTCACCAATATCGACCATGGCATCAGTGTGATCGACGGCGATGGAGGCTTGGTGCTCTGGAACCAACGCTACCAGGATATGTTCGGCTATCCCGATCACCTGATGCGCAAGGGTATGCCCTATGCGGACCTGTTGCGCTTCGGGGCGAAACGCGAGCGGTTGAACCATAGGGACGCGCTAGAATTCGTCAATTCCCGGCTGGAATTGATCGAGAAAACCGAATTCGAGGGCACGATCCGCACCTTCGCCAACGGCTCGACCGTGTGGGTCCACCGGGCGGCGATGCCCGGCGGCGGATTCGTGGCCAGCTATACCGACATAACCGACCTCAAGCAGGTGGAGGCCGAACTCGTCAAGGCGCGTGATCTGGCCGAAACCGCCAACCGGGCGAAAACCGAGTTCCTGGCCAATATGAGCCACGAATTACGCACCCCGCTCAATGCCATCATCGGCTTTTCCGAGATCATGGAAAGCGGCGTGATGGGCGCCATCGAGGATCCGCGCTACAACGAATACATCCACAGCATCAACGAATCCGGGAACCACCTTCTCAGCCTGATCAACGATATTCTCGACCTCTCGAAGATCGAGGTCGGCAAGGCGGATATGGAGGAAGAAAACCTGGACCTGGTTACTACAATCGAGTCCTGCCTCATGTTCGTTCGCGAGCAGGCGGAGGACAAGGGCCTTTCATTGGTGTCCCGACTGCCCCCGCGTTTCCCCCCGTTCCGCGGCGACCGTCGGCGTCTCAAGCAGATCTTCATCAACCTCTTGCAGAACGCGGTGAAATTCACCGGCCCGGGCGGAACGGTGACCGTCAGCCTCGGTCATGAAACCGGCGCGCCGGTCCACGTCATGGTGGAGGACACCGGCATCGGCATGTCAGCGGCAGAGATCCCCCGGGCGCTGGAGCGCTTCTCCCAGGTCGGGACCGGACTGCAACGTAAATACGAAGGCGCCGGCCTTGGGCTGCCATTGGCCCGCTCCTTGGCCAAATTGCATGGCGGCGATATCGAGATCGAAAGCAGCGAAGGCATAGGCACCACCGTCAAGGTGATCCTGCCGGAAAACCGCATCGCCGCCGCCGCCAAAGCACCCCGCCGAGCGGCCTCCCGCGGTTAAGGCGCACACGCCTTAAAGGGACATCTGGTCGAATATGGCCTGGGTAACGGGGTTCTCAGCGTCGCCGTAACCGGCCCCCATCTCGTAATGGTTCTTGTCCGGCACCTCGATGACCCGGCACTCCTGCCCGGCCTCGCGCCAAGCCGCGGCGAAATCCCACGACTGGCGTTGGAACTCGGTCAATTCCCCGGAGCCGAAGCCCAACACCATGGGGATCTTCGCCTCGGGGATATGATGGATGGTAGAGAGCGCATGGGCGCGTTCCTCGTCCAACTTGAGATAGGAATTTCGCCAGCTCTTGATCACCGGCGCGAGGTCGAACATGCCGGAGATGGGCGCCGCCCCCTTGATCAAATCCGCGGGCAAGCCATAGCTGCCTTGCCAATCGGTGATGGTCATCACCCCCGTGACGTGGCCGCCCGAGGAATGGCCCGAGATGAAGATGCGGTCGCGGTCACCGCCGAAGGTATCGGCGTTTCGGTAGACCCAGGCAATCGCGGCACGGCATTGGCGCACCTGTTCCTCCAGCATCACGTCGGGAACCAGGTCGAAATTGACGGCGATGAAATTGACGCCGGCATGGTGAAAAACCGGTGCCGGAAACGACACATCATCCTTATGTCCGTTCTTCCAAGCCCCGCCATGAATGAAGATGTTGATCGGCGCGCCCTTGCGCGGGGCCGGAAATATGTCGAGAAGCTCGGCCTTGGTCGGCCCGTAGGGAACGTCGAGAATACAGTCCAACGCGGCCCTTGCGGCGGCGCTTCGCTCGATCTTGCGCTGCTTGTAGGGCGAGGAATCCGGCACCAGGGAACTCTGGTTGTATTGCGCGTCCAACTCCTCTTGGCTGTAACTACGCCAATCTGGAAAACTTTTACTTGGTTGGTCCAACATGGCGCCCTCCCCGGCCCCTATGGCGGTCGATCAATGCAATTTCGGTGATTTATAGATTCTTGCCCGGTCTTCGGAGCTGATGTTGATCTCGATCTGCTGGCCGTTGCGGAAGATGTTGAGCGGCACCGTGATACCGGCCTCTCCCAACCCCCACATCCCCCGGAAGAGATCCCCGAGGCTTTCCACCGGGTTGCCTCCGACGCCGGTCACCACGTCGCCGACGCGGATATCGGCCGCTTCGGCCGGGCCGTTATCGGTCAGCCCGACGACCACCAGATTTTCCCCAAATTCGGCGGCCTGCATGCCGATCCAGGGCCGCGAGGGACGCTTGACGACCCCGAAGCGCATCAGATCGTCGACGATGGGCGGCAACAGGTCGATTGGGATCATCATGTTCACGTCCATGAGCGCGGCGTTGGGGGTGACCTGCTGCACATAAAGCGATCCAACCCCGACAAGGCCGCCGTCGCCGCTGATCAGCGCGGTGCCCGCCCAATGGGGATGGGGCGGGGTCGTGTAGATGGCTTCTTCGAGAAGATATTCCCAATACCCGGAGAATTCCTGCTTGGCGACGACGCGGGCATCGACCGCATGTTCGAGGCCGCCAGCGCCCGCCACCACCACCCGTTCGCCGACCGAAATAACGGCAGAGCGGCCCAGCCTCAGCGGTTCCACGTCAAGCGGTTCCAAGGCCTGCACCAAGGCAAAGCCGCTTTCGGTGTCGCGGCCGACCACGTCGGCGGGGATCACGCGGCCGTCACTGGACACCAACCAGGTGCTCTCCGCCTCGGTGACCAGGTAACCGACGGTCACCACCAGCCCCTCGGTGGATATCACGCAGCCGTTGCCGGCCCTCTCGGTTCCCAACCGCTCGGCGCTGTGGGCGTCCGGCGGCACGGTGGCACGAAGGCCGACCACCGATCGCAGCGATTTTTCGAGATCGAACCGGTAGTTTTCGGGATTGGGTTCCATGGGCCCATCTCCGCTGGGTCTTTTCAACACGCCATCATGGCGCAGCGCCGGACTGCTCGTCATCTGCTGTGCTGGACATAGGATATGCCATCCAGGTCGGCGGTCAAAGCCCCTACTGCTCCAGATGGTCGACGATCCTTGTCGCGACGGGTGATTCCACTTAAAATAACCGGAACCCTATACTCGGCCCCAGGAGTTGCCGATCCAAGACACGCCCGGCGGGCGCATTATCGGAGGAAACCATGGCTTATACCCTCGACCAGTTTTGCGCGGATTGCCACGATATTCTGACCCGCTCGGTGGATGACGCGGGACGAGAGGAGGTTCGCGCCAATCTCGAGAAACTGCTCGCCAATGGCGATTTCGTCACTGAGACGTGGCAAGACGACACGCCCCCCGGCAAGCGGGTCCTCTACCACGATGCCGATACCGACGTTTACGTGCTCGCCCATGTGCAGGAGGCCGGCAAGATGGGCGTTCCGCACAGCCACGGGGCGTCCTGGGCCATTTACGGCAACGCGCTGGGCTCCACCGACATGACCATATGGCGCCGCACCAACGCCGAGGACGACGATCACGCCGAACTGGAGAGAGGGGAAGTCTACGCCATCACCCCCGGCGTTGCCCGTACCTATGGGCCCGGGACGATCCATTCCACGGGGCACAAGTCGAAAGCCTGGGTGCTCCGGGTGACCGGCACCGACCTCGACACCCTTCCCCGCTATCGCTTCGATGCGTCCAAGGACAATATCCTCGAGAACGCCTGAGCATCGTCGATCTGGCCTAGACCACCCTCTTTGGGGGTGATTTCGTGTCTCTTTGAGACACCAGGAACCCGTCTTACAATGCCTCCGGCCAGCGCTGCGACGCGTGATGCACGGCAAGAAATTCGATCGTATCGTCAGGCATCCGTCCGTCCGATCTGCAACAGGATGTTTTGGTCGTGCCACGCGACCTCGGCGGGATCACCGAACCGGCGCCGGACGGCGTCCCCGAAGGTTTGGCAGGCTTTCTCGAACTCCGCTTCCCCATAGAGGGAGAAGGTCGAGTAATGCCGGCTGCGGGCCTGTTCGAGCAGGCGTTCCAGACTGGAGGTCCTGGCATAGCGGAACGTCGTGGCGGAGATCATCCTCAGCCGGCCGGTCTCGCCAATCCATCCCTCCACCTCTTCCAGCCGGTAGAGGCGCGTCTCCTTCTCGCGGAAGCCCGGGAAATGCCTCCCCCAGACCGATCCGGCGTTCTGATCGGGGGTGCGGGTATAGATGAAGATCAGGCCGTCCTTCCTTATGGCGCGGCCGGCCTTGGCAAGGAAGAGCGGGAAGTCGAAGTGGTGAACGGCGTTGAAGGTGAACACGCAGTCCAGGGATTCATCCTCGAACGCCATCTCCTCGACGTTCGCGTTGATC
>JAPUGG010000245.1 GCA_027292975.1 Alphaproteobacteria bacterium
GCCGCAACGGCCAAACCGCCGACGTGGATTCGGCGATCCTGTTTCTGGCCTCGGATGAGGCCTCCTGGATCACCGGTGCGATCCTGCCCGTCGATGGCGGTGTCACCGCCGGCCGACAGGCGGCATAGCAATGGGGCGCCCACGTTTCCTGAACGGGCCTAAACAATAGGGAACCGGAATCGAGGCGCCGGCCCCCCAAACAAGAGACAAAGGAGACCTAAAATGTCATTCGAAAACAAAGCCGCGATCATCACCGGCTCCGGCGGGCGAATATTTGCCGTTCGATTTGCCCTGAAATCCTGCTTCGCGGTTGCGCGGGGCGGCCATTCTGCGTAGCTTTGCGTGGCACCATTTTTATCTCGAGGATCCTTACATGACCGGTTTGGAAAGCCTGTTGGCCGCGCGTCTCGCGGCGGTCAAACCGTCCGCCACCTTGGCGGCCACGGCCCGCGCGGCGGAGCTCAAGGCGGCCGGCCACGACATCATCGGTCTGGGCGCGGGCGAGCCTGATTTCGATACGCCGGAGAACATCAAGGCCGCCGCCATCGCCGCCCTGGCCGCGGGCGATACCAAATACACCGCGGTCGACGGCACGCCGGCACTCAAGGCGGCCATCGTCGACAAGTTCCGCCGCGAAAACGGCCTCGACTACCAGACCGCGCAGATCACCGTCGCCTGCGGCGGCAAGCACATCATCTTCAATGCCATGATGTCGACCCTGGACCAAGGCGACGAGGTCATCATCCCGGCGCCCTATTGGGTCAGCTACCCCGACATCGTGCTGATCGCCGGCGGCAAGCCGGTGGCGGTGGAGGCGCCGCTCGCCCAGGGCTTCAAGATGACCGCCGATCAGTTGGCGGCGGCGATCACTGCCAAGACGAAATGGCTGATCCTGAACTCGCCGTCCAATCCGACCGGCGCCGCCTATACCCGGGACGAGATCAAGGCGCTGGCCGATGTCCTGATGGCCCATCCCCAGGTCCACATCCTGACCGACGATATCTATGAACACATCGTCTACGACAATTTTGAATTTTCAACCATCGCCCAGGTCGAGCCGGGACTTTACCACCGAACCCTGACCATGAACGGCGTCTCCAAGGCTTACGCCATGACCGGTTGGCGCATTGGATACGCGGCGGGCCCCCAGCCGTTGATCGAGGCCATGGCGACGATCCAGTCCCAGTCCACCTCGAACCCGTGCTCCATCAGCCAGGCCGCCGCCGTGGAAGCCCTGACCGGCCCCCAGGATTTCATTGCCCAACGCGCCGAGGCGTTTCGCGCGCGCCGCGACCGGGTGGTGGAGCTTCTCAACCAGGCGCCGGGGATAACCTGTCCGAAGCCCGATGGGGCGTTTTATGTCTACCCCGGTTGCGACGGCCTGATCGGTAAAACTACGGCCAAGGGCAAGGCCCTGGAAAACGATACCGATGTGGTCGCCTGGCTGTTGGAGACCGAGGGCATCGCCGCCGTCCAGGGCGCCGCCTTCGGCCTCTCGCCCTGCTTCCGGATCTCCTATGCCACCGCTTTGAGCGTACTCGAAGAGGCCTGCACGCGGATCATCCGTGCCTGCGAAGGCCTGGACTGAGGCGGGCGCCGTCCCTTGGGGCACTTTCCGGCCAAATGGTTCAATTTGGCAGGAATTTGCCCTAGATTCCCCTTGCAATGGTTTGGGTCGTCCTCGACAATTTCAGGCATGAACCAGGGTTGCCGGTTCGGGGCCTTGATTGGGCGGAGGTTCCGGCCCGTTCCGCCAGGCAACGCGCCACCCGGAAGGCGCGGGGCGCGGCACGCGCAACGCACCGGTGAACCCATCGACACGGGCCCTTGGGTCCACCGGAATAGAGCCGGAAGCACCAAACACCGGCCGGGAGAGCTGATATGAATGAAATGCAAGGAGGGGTTCGCTGCGTCGCCCTGGTCGGGCCCTATCTCAGCGGCAAAACGACTCTTCTGGAAAGCCTGCTGCATGTGGCGGGCGCCATCCACCGCAAGGGCAGTGTTGCTGAAGGCACGACCATCGGCAATTTCTCGCCCGAGGCCCGTGCCCGGCAGATGGGCGTGGAGCTCACCGTCGCCCATGCCGAATATCTGGGCGATGCGTGGCGTTTCATCGATTGCCCGGGTTCGGTGGAATTCACCCAGGATACCTTGAATGCCATTGCCTGCGCCGATGCCGCCGTGGTGGTCTGCGAGCCCGAGATCGACCGCGCCGTGATCCTGGCGCCGGTGCTCAAGCATCTCGAGGATCAGGGCATCCCCCATATCCTGTTCATCAACAAGATGGACGACGCCAACAACTCCGTCGCCGACGTCATGGCGGCCCTGCAGCAGGTTTCCACCCTGCCCCTGGTGTTGCGCCAGGTTCCGATCCGTGAGGGCGATGGTATCACCGGCTACGTGGATCTGGTGAGCGAGCGGGCCTATCACTACAACACCGATGCGGTTTCCGATCTGATCCCGCTGCCCGACGACATGACCGAGCCGGCGGCCATAGCCCGCAACGAGATGTTGGAATCGCTCGCCAATTTCAACGACGACCTGCTCGAGACACTGCTCGAGGAAGACATCCCGGAAACCGATGATGTTTACGACAGCCTTGCCAAGGACCTACAGGGCAACCTGATCGTGCCGGTGGTGCTGGGCGCGACGGCCAACGAAAACGGTGTCAAACGGCTGCTCAAGCTGTTGCGTCATGAGGTGCCCAACGTGGCCGCCACCTTAGAGCGCAAGGGGCTTGACGTCGATGGCGAGGCGGTGGCCCAGGTGTTCAAGACCGCCCATGTCCCCCATGCCGGAAAGCTGAGCATCGCGCGAATCTGGCGCGGATCGGTCAAGGACGGGGAGCAACTCAACGGCGGGCGCGTCTCGGGCCTGTTCCGTATCCAGGGGGAAGAACGCGAAAAGCTCTCATCGGCGGGCGCCGGCGAGGTTGTGGCCTTCGGGCGCATGGAGAAGGTTAAGACCGGGGACCTGCTGACGCCGTCGGGCAAGGCGCCTGAAATCGCCGACTGGCCGGAGGCTCTGTCCCCGGTCTACGCCTTCGCCGTGGGCACCGAAAACAAGGCCGACGAAGTCAAGCTATCGGGCGCGCTTACCAAGCTGACGGAAGAAGACCCCTCGCTGACCATCACCCATAACCAGGACACCCACCAGATGCTCTTGGAAGGCCAGGGCGAGATGCATCTTCAAGTGGCGTTCGACCGCCTGGAAAGCAAATACAATCTCAAGACAACCAAGGCCAGGCCCGAGGTGCCTTATAAGGAGACTATCCGAAAGACCACCTCGGTCCATGGGCGATTCAAGCGCCAAACCGGCGGGCACGGCCAGTTCGGCGACGTCCAGGTGGATATCCGGCCGCAGCCCCGGGGGACGGGCTTCATCTTCGAGGACAAGATCCACGGCGGCCGTGTTCCCAAGCAATACATCCCGGCGGTGGAAGCCGGCACCAGGGAATACATGCGCCGTGGGCCGCTCGGGTTCCCGGTGGTGGATTTCGCCGTGACCCTGACCGACGGCTCCTTTCACACCGTGGACAGCTCCGAACAGGCCTTCAAGCAGGCCGCCCGCATCGCCTTGACCGAGGGTATGCCGCAATGCAGCCCGGTCTTGCTCGAGCCCATCTACGAGGTCAGGATCCAGGTTCCCTCCGAGTTCACTTCCAAGGTGAACAGCCTAGTGTCCGGCCGCCGCGGCCAGCTTCTGGGCTTCGATACCCTGGCGGGGTGGAAGGGATGGGACCAGGTGGTGGCCCATATGCCGCAGTCGGAAATCGGCGATTTGATCATCGAATTGCGGTCGTTGTCGCTGGGTGTCGGGAAATTCCAGGCCACCTTCGATCACATGACCGAACTGGTCGGCAACGAGGCGGAAAAGATCGTCCGTAACCGCCAGGTGGAACCCGCCGCCGCCCAATAGGGCCGGCTCCGACCGTGGGGGCGGCGTCAGCGGCAAAGGAAACCACCATCTTGCAAAAATTCATTTGTGGTGATTGCGATTACATTTACGACCCCGATTTGGGCGACCCGGCACAGAATATCGCGCCGGGAACGGCCTTCGAAGATCTCCCCGAGAACTGGGAATGTCCAGAATGCGGGGCGCCCAAATCAGTTTTCTACCCCATCGTCGCAAGCAATTGATCCGGGCCCCGGCCGGTCCGCGGCATTGCGCGGAGGGGGCGCGCATTCACGAAAACGTGCATTGTTGTTGACCATCGAGGCGGCTATCTCAGGGGCAAATAAAAAGCGCATGAGGGACGGATGAGAGGAGCATGAGCCATGCACGTTTTGAAAAAGCGGGGTTGGGAACTCCCCGATAGTGCCGCGACCCCGGAAAACCTCTTCATCGAGCGCCGGCGCCTGGTCAAGGCCCTTGCCGCGGGGCCGGTCTTGCTGGCGGCTCCGGCGTTGATCGCGGGATGCGACGGCGATGCGCCCAAAGGCACGGCCAACGCCGCGGTGACCAAGGCCGATCCGTCGGCCGGGCTGTACCCGGTTAAGCGCAATCTGCGCTACCGGGTCGACCGGTCGATCACCTCGGAGAAATCGGCCACCACCTATAATAATTTCTATGAATTCGGCTCCCACAAATCGATTCACCGGGCCGCACAGGCGCTTTCCATCCGCCCCTGGACCGTGCGCATCGACGGCATGGTCGAAAAGCCCTTCGATATCGCCATCGACGATCTGCTCAAGAAGATGCCCTTGGAAGAGCGCGTCTACCGTTTACGTTGCGTCGAAGCCTGGGCCATGACGGTGCCGTGGTCGGGGTTTCCCTTGAAGGCGCTGGTCGACCTGGCCAAGCCGCTCTCGGGCGCCAAATACCTCCGGATGGAAACCTTCAAGGACCCCGACGTGGCGCTCGGCCAACGCCAGCATTGGTACCCATGGCCCTACGTGGAAGGTTTGACCATCAAGGAGGCGGTGAACGAACTCGCCTTCATCGCCACCGGGCTTTACGGCAAGCCGATCCGCAAGCAGAACGGCGCCCCGCTGCGGTTGGTGGTGCCGTGGAAATACGGCTTCAAGAGTATCAAGTCCCTGGTCCGCTTGAGCTTTACCGACAAGCGTCCGATGACGTTTTGGGAAGCAATCGCCGCCCGCGAATACGGCTTCTGGGCCAACGTCAATCCCGAAGTGCCCCATCCCCGCTGGAGCCAAGCCCGCGAAAGGTTGTTGGATTCCGGAAAGAAAGTGCCGACGCGAATTTATAACGGATACGGGGAATTCGTCGCCGGCCTTTACAAGGGGATGGACGGCGAGGCCTTGTTCAAATAGTGCCGCCCGCCGCCTGATATCACGGCGCCCAGGGAAACACGACCCGCGCGGGTGCGATTTGCGAAATTAAGCCCAAGATTTTATTGTGGTCCGATGATCGCTTGATTTCGGTCATTCGCGCGAGTTTGGAAAGCCTCGTCCATGAAAATGACGCCGGCAAGTAACAACGACCGGTCCCGGAATTTCATTATAAGGCGGTCTCCTGCATCCTAAGAGCCGACCGTTACGGCATGGCGCGGGATTTCTGCAGCCTGCCGCGTTCGCGGGTCGAGGCGCGGCGAAAGAAGACAATGGAGATCTTGAGGCGGGTGACCGTGGGGTCCGCCAACGTCCGCTTGGTCGATCCCATCGATTTATTTTGCGACCGAGCCACATGCCGGCCAACTATCGGGCGAAGCCTCCTCTACAAGGGCACCAACCACTTAAGCCGGTTCGGTGCCGATTGGTTTTTCGAAGCCCTCAAGCAAGATTTTCTATGGGCGTTTACCGGCACGGATTTAGCTGTCGGTGATCGCCTCGGCGCCGGCGCGCGGTCGGGGCCATAGGGTCCACTTCCGCGGCAATGAGCCCAGCCCATGGCATATTCCTGCCCCCCAATACTTGAAAAATTTGAATATAATTCAATTAGTTAATTGTCATATTTAGGGTTTCATTAATTTTCCACGCCGAACCTTCACCCTCATAGGCGAAGTGGAAAGATGCGATTCGACGGTCGTTTCCAAATGACCGCCTGGCGCATTTCCAAAAATCCGTTTCGCTCGGAATAGGGTGCTGTTGAAAAGTTCAGGGAACCTGAAAATGTCGTATTCCGTGGAAATGCAGTCTCTCACCACCTGGTTGATGGTGGGCGGGGGCATCATAATTTTGTTCAGCCTCGTGGCATGCAGCCGCACCTTTGCCAGGGACGGCCGAACCGGGCTTGCGAAAACCATAGCCATGATGGGGTTCTGGATTTCATTCTTTGGCGCGTATATGGACCACCGCTTTAGCGCCTTCTGGTAGGCGCCCGGTCAATGCCGCCGGGTCTCGATCGGTCGTTTTAGATGATGCCGGGCGGGAGAAACAGGCAGAGCGGATCGGGTTCCGCGCTTGATTTGAGGTAGCAAATCCATGTGTTGTCGTCCTCGGAGGCATGGACGGCCGGGAAATCATAGCTGAGCCAGTACCCGTCGACTTGCACGTTGTAGCCGCGGTCGGCCCGGCGCGTTATTTTCGGAAACCCCAGGGACGCCGCGGTGCGGCAGTCTTTATCGCCGCAGCAACTTTCCAACGTGCGGCCATTTTTGTATTTGCTGCGCCAGTCTCCGGCCGACGACGGGCCGGATGTCGCAAAGACCGCCAGGACAAGAGACGCACCGAAGACAAGTGCACGCATTTCATTTCTCCACGCGGGCCACGATTGCAACGACGTTTTATCATACAACTTATTCGGCGGCGGAATAT
Organism: Alphaproteobacteria bacterium; assembly: GCA_027292975.1. Taxonomy (GTDB): domain Bacteria; phylum Pseudomonadota; class Alphaproteobacteria; order SMXQ01; family SMXQ01; genus SMXQ01. Next base: position 6,720 of record JAPUGG010000245.1, read on the forward strand.
GTCTGACCGGCGGGTTGATCGAACACCCAGACCACCCGAGGTTTCCTTAACGCCCAGGGTCGCACGATGCCCGCTTCGGCAATTTGGCTATGGAACGGCTGCGGTGGTGAAACACCTCCAATGACGGCGAAAATTGGGTAATGTGGGGGTCGACTTGAAGGTCATCTGGTAAATATCGGACCAATGTTTATCGAGAGACTCTGATGGCTATCGGATTGAAATTCGGTGTTTTCGCGATACCGCTCGGCCCAGGCTGGCAGAATGGCACCGGAAACCATGCCTGACGATATGCTTGTTCTGCCGCCGCGCCAGGATATTTCCGCAGCATGGCTTGGCCGCGATCTGGCAAAACACCCGGAGATTTGGACCATAACCCTGTCACCGGATCATGTTGCCGAGCTGGAGCAGGCCATGGCCGAGGCTGTATCCCGCGGCATGCAAATGGCCGACATCACAGATGACAACTTCTTGCTGCCATCCTTGGGGCCAGTCCTCACGGCGCTGCAACAGGTTTTG
>JAPUGG010000246.1 GCA_027292975.1 Alphaproteobacteria bacterium
CCGTGGCGGTGCAAAGCGGCGAGACCGTGGTGCTCGGCGGGTTGATCCAGGACACCCGCGACCGCAAGGAAACCGGCGTTCCCCTGCTGCGCGACATCCCTATCCTCGGCTTCTTCTTCGGCGGCAAGGAAGACGACAAGAAGCGCACCGAACTGTTGGTGCTGATCACGCCCAGGGCGGTCCGGAGCCAGCGCGAGGTGCGCCGGGTGACCGAGGAATTGCGCAAGCGCCTGCGCGCGGTCATTCCTCTCGACATGAAAATCCGCTGATTCCGGGATGCCCGGCCGACCCGGCGGCAACGCTCAGACCCGGTCCTTGCCCGGAGTGTGCTCCATGCGCCGGCGCCTGACTGCGACCTTGCCGCCCGGTTTCAACCGCACCACGTTGACGCTGCCCGCCAGATCCGGCGAACCCGAATAATAGGCCGGCACGTCGCCCCCGGCCACGCGGCCCGCCCGGTTCCAGTGGCCCAGCGCCAGGTAATCCACCGCGGTCGTAGCGATCTCCTCGCGGCCGATCAGCCAGGCCGGGTTAAGCCCCGCGCCGCGGTCGGGGCTGGGAAGGTAGTGGCCGTGGGCCATGGCGATCTGCCAGCGGGTGCGCCGCCGCCTGGGCGTCCGCAAGGGCACCATATCGTCGTAGTCGCGATGGGCATGGCCCCAGATTTCGAGCCCGAATTGGGAAAAGGTCACGGCCTTCTTGTGGGTGACGCCGAGGATGCTGACATTTTCGGGCTCGGCAATGGGACCCCGCCGATAGACCGAATCCGGGGTCGCGGGGTCATGGTTGCCGGGAAGGATCACCACCGGCATGGCGGAATCGCCCAGGGTTCGCGCGGTCCGCTCCAGGAATTCGAGCGCCAAGCGATTGTGTTCGAAGATGTCTCCCGCCAGAAGAACAAGGTCGGCCTTGAGATCGTCCGCGGCGGCCAACACCTGGCGCAAGGGCAAGGTATCGTCGCCGCCGCAGGCGGCGATGGTGACGACGTCACCCAGGTGCAAATCGGAGCTGTGGACGATCACGATATCGGGGTCCGCACCGGACCCATGGCCTGGGTCCACCTCGCCCTGAGTCGTGTCCTGTCTTGATCGCACTGGCACCGCCCAACGCCTTCGCTGCAATCCTTGAAACCGGCGCAAGAATTCTCGGATCGATTCTGCTTGCCTCCGGGGCCGTTCCCAATAAACTAGCGCCAATCAAGGAAAGTACTTCATGGAGGCCGCACCTAAAAACCAATACCGCGGCCTGGATTGAAAATAACCAACGGGAGAGTCGTCATGTCCACCCCAATCAAAGCCGTCCTTGCGGTATTCGTCGCCATCGTCGTGGTGGCCGCAGGATACTTTCTCTTGAAGGAAGAAGAGAAGAAAGTCGATTCCATCGTTCTCGGCGCCGCGGTGAGCCTTACGGGCAAGTATGCCACCGCCGGTAATCATACCAAGAAAGGCTACGACCTTGCCGTCGCCCGCATCAACGAATTCGGCGGTGTGAAGGTCGGCGGGGATACCTACAAGGTCAAGATCATCTATTACGATGACGAATCGACCCCCGCCCGCGGCGCCCAGCTGGCCGAGCGCCTGATCAAGCAGGATAAGGTCAAATATCTGTTGGGCCCGTATTCGTCGGGCCTGACCAAGGCCATCGCGCCGGTGACCGAGAAATACAAGGTGCCCATGGTCGAAGGCAACGGCGCATCAACATCCCTGTTTAAAAATGGCTACAAGTACTTGTTCGCGGTCCTGTCGACCACCCAGTTCTATCTCAAGGGAGCGATCAACCTTGCCGCCGAGCAAGCGAAGAAGGCCGGCCGCGATCCCAAGACCCTGAAGGTGGCCATGGCGTTTGAGAATGATCCGTTCTCACAGGATGTCCGCGCCGGCGTCGTTGCGGACGTCAAGCGCCACGGCATGAAAATCGTCATCGACGATAAGCTGCCGCCGGAAATCAACGACATGTCGGCCACCCTGGCCAAGGTCAAGGCGCTCAAACCCGACATCCTGTTGGTGTCCGGCCATTCCAAGGGCGCGGCCCTGGTGGTCCGCCAGGTTGCCGCCATGAAGGTGAGCGTGCCCATGCTGGCCATCACCCATTGCGATTCCGCGAAGGTCATCAAGAAGTTCAAGGTCAAGGCCAACTTCATCCTGTGCGCATCGCAATGGGACCGGAGCCTGAGCTACCGGGACAACTGGTTCGGCACGGCCGAGGAATACGCCCAGCTCTTCGAAAAAACCTATAAGTATTCACCGCCCTATCAGGCGGCCGAATCCACGGCGGCGGTGTTGACCTTCGCCGATGCTTTCAAACGATCGGGATCCCTTGATCCGGAGAAGCTGCGCGCGGCCCTGGCGGCCACCGACATGCAGACCTTCTACGGCAACATCAGGTTCGACGCCACGGGAAAGAACATCGCCAAGCCCATGGTGCTGTATCAAATCCAGGGCGGCAAATACAAGGTGGTCGCGCCCCTCAAATGGGCGACCTCCAAACTGATCCATCCCGCGCCCAGTTGGGACAAGCGCTAATCGATCGTAGGCTGGGAAACGGGCCGCCGGCAGCCATCAGGCGGCCCGTTTTCTTTTACCGAACTCTTATCCTCACCCGGGGGCGTTCGTGGACAACGTTCTGATCCTCTTCAATCAGCCCGTCATTTTCCTGCAGGTGGTCGTCGACGGCATCCTCTTTGGCTCCATATTGGCCCTGGTCGCTTACGGCATGGCGCTGGTCTGGGGGGTGATGAAGGTCATCAACATCGCCCAGGGGGAGTTCGTGATGCTGGGCGGTTACGTGGCCCTGAAATTTGCCGATGCGGGTCTGTCTCCGCTCTGGGCGGTGCCGGCGGCAACCGTCATACTGTTCTGCGTGGGTTGGATTTTGTACTGGCTGGTGGTCCACTGGGTGGTGGACAAGGACATCTTCATTTCCCTTCTCGCCACGTTCGGGCTGTCGATCTTCCTCCAGCAGATTGTCAATCAGATCTTCTCGGCCGATGTGCGCACCGCGGAATCGGGCCTGGTCTCCCGCAGCTTTCTTGACGACCGGCTGGTGGTGGCGGAGATCAAGGTGCTGGCCTTCGTGCTGGCCGCCATCGTCGGCGGCATATTGTGGGTGTTCCTGGTGCGCTCGCGCCTCGGCCAAGCCATCCGCGCCACCGCCCAGAACAGCCGGGCCGCGCGCCTCATGGGGATCGACACCAATCACGTCTATGCCATGACCTTTGGTCTCAACGCCGCCATCTGCGGCGGCGCGGGCGCCCTGGTGGCGATGACCTGGGTGATTCATCCCTATCTCGGCCTCTCCTATCTGGTGCGGTCCTTCATGATCGTCGTGGTGGCGGGACTGGGCAATCTTCCGGGCGTGATCGTGGCCGGTCTGGGGCTCGGGGCGGCGGAGAACTTTGCCGGATTCGTGTTCGGCGCGGAATACCAGGCGGCGTTCATTTTCTCGCTGCTGGTGGTGATCCTGGTATGGCGCAACTGGCGCCTTGGGCGCCAGCGCCGCTACCTCAAATAGAGGCCTGCCATGAACCGACAGGGAATGCTCATTCTTGCCGTTCTCGGCGTTGGCGCCGTCATCGGCGCGCCCTTCGCCATTCCCGCCTTCATCACCCAGCTTTCATTTCTGTGGCTGATGGTCCTGTTCGCGCTGACCTGGGACATCATGGGCGGCCAGATGGGCTACAACTCCTTCGGCAATATCTTCTTTTTCGGAATCGGCGCCTATGTCTGCGCCGTCATTCAGAGGGATGCGGGCCTCGATTGGCACGTCGCCTTCTTTATCGGCATGGCGGCAGCGGCCGCGCTCGGCGTCATAGCGGCGGCGATCCTGGGGTCGGGAATGCTCGGCCTGCGCGGTCAGTACTTCGCCATCGCCACCTTGGGGCTCGGCATCGCCGGCGGCGAAATCGCCTCGGGCTGGGATTACATCGGCGCCGGATCGGGCTTGGTGCCGCCGCTTTACCCAGGCGCCCTGGGGGCGCGGGAAATGTTCTTCTACTTCCTGTTCCTGGTTCTGGCCATCATCTGCTTTTTCACCCTCCGCCGGCTTTATAGCGGCCGCTTCGGCCTCGCCATCAACGCCATCCGCGACGACGAGGACAAGGCCGAGTCCATGGGACTGCACACCACCCGCTACAAGACCATCGCCTGGTGCGTATCGGCCTTCTTCCTCGCCATGGCCGGGGCCGGGGCCGGCAACATGATCGGCTTCATCGACCCCCGCGATGTCGCCTTCGCCGGCTTGACCTTCGGCGTCTGGATGGTGCTGATGGCGATCCTCGGCGGCAAGGGCACCCTGTGGGGGCCGGTCTTGGGGGCGGCGATCTTCCATATCACCCAAGAGCTTTTCTGGACCTATCTCCTGGGCTGGCAGCGGGTGGCGTTGGGCTTGCTGATCGTCGTCATCGTCGTGTTCTTCCCCACCGGCATTTTGGGCTGGGTCAGGGAACACTACCCCGAGAAGTTTGGCCAAGCCGTCGATGCCGAGGCCCAAGGTGCCGCCATGGGCGAGAAGGCCGAGCCATGAGCGCGCTTTTGGAAGTCGAAGGCGTGTCCAAGGTCTTCGGCGGCGTCATCGCCAATGCCGATATTACCCTTGCCGTGCCCGAAGGCGCGATCGTCGGGCTGATCGGCCCCAATGGCTCCGGCAAAACGACGCTGTTTTCCTCGATCGTCGGCCAACATGCCATCGATGGGGGCTCGATTCGTTATGAGGGCTCTGAGATTTCCCGCCTGCGGGTGGCGGAGATCGCCCGTCTCGGTCTGTTGCGCACCTTCCAGCAGACCCGCATCTATGGCGGGATGGATTGCCTCAAGAACATGCTCATCTCCATCTCCCACCGGCGCGAAGGGTTGATCGACATGCTGTCCCGTCACAGCGCCGAGCAGGTGGATGAGGCCGACCGGCATCTGGAGTTCGTGGGGCTGTATGAAAAGCGTTTCCTGTTGGCGGGCGACCTTTCCTTCGGCCAGCAAAAGCTTCTGGAGTTCGCCATGGCCCTGATGAACGGGCCCAAGCTTCTGATGCTGGACGAGCCCACCGCGGGCATAAATCCGACCCTGATCAACGGGCTTATCGACCGCTTGAAGCGCGTCAATGAGGAAATCGGCATTACCCTGTTCGTGATCGAGCACAATATGCGGGTCATCATGGACCTGGCCCAACATATCTACTGCCTCGCCCATGGGGAGTTGCTGGCCGATGGAACACCTGACGAGATCCGGGGCGACAATCGCGTGATCGACGCCTATCTGGGGGCCCACTGATGGCCGGCGAACCAAAGGATCCCCGGCCCGGCGCCGAAATGGTGCTGTCGGTGGATGAGGTGGCCCGCCAGGCCCAGGCCATCGCCGGCGAGGTATCGCGCGAACGTATTGCCGGCCTCGCCGGTGGCGCGCCTATGGTCCAGATCGATGATCTGGTGGCGGGCTACGGCCAGATGGAAGTCCTGCACGGATTTTCCCTCGCCATCGCCAAGGGCCGCTCGCTCTGCCTGATCGGGCCCAACGGGGCGGGCAAATCGACGGTGCTCCATTCCATCTATGGCTTCACCCGCATTACCGGCGGCACCATCACGGTGGGCGGCCAGGACGTGACGGCGCTCAGCCCCAGCCAGAAGCTGCAAACCGCCGGAATCGCCTATATCCTTCAGGACAATTCCGTTTTCCCCGACATGACGGTCACCGAAAACCTGCTCATGGGGGGCTATCTGTTGTCCTCGGGCAAGGCGGCGCGGGAGGCGGCGGACCGCGTGCTCGATAAATACCCGCCCCTGGCGGCGCGCCGCCATGAGCGCGCCGGAATCCTGTCCGGCGGCGAGCGCCGGCTGTTGGAAATCTCGCGCGCGCTGATCATGGAACCGGACATTCTGTTGGTGGATGAGCCCTCCATCGGACTGGAACCGCGCTTCATCGACATGGTGTTCGAGATTTTGGGTGCCCTTCAACATGAGGACGGCAAGACCATCATCATGGTGGAGCAGAACGCCAAGAAGGGCCTCGAGTTCGCCGATGTCGGTTATGTGCTGGTGTCGGGCGACCTGGCCATGGCCGGGGTGGGCAAGGAACTCCTGGAAAACGAACGGGTGGGGCGCCTTTTCCTAGGCGGTTGAGCCCGCCCCTGATCGATTGAACCTAGGGTGCAGGGTCGCGGTCCGCCGCCGCGCAAATCGGAGCCGGGTCAGCGGAACGCCTGGATGCCGGTTTGCGCCTGGCCCAGGATCAGGGCGTGGATATCGTGGGTGCCTTCGTAGGTGTTGACGGTCTCCAGATTGCACATGTGGCGCATGACCGGATAGCTCTCGGAGATCCCGTTGGCGCCGTGCATGTCGCGCGCGGTCCGCGCGATGTCGAGCGCCTTGCCGCAATTGTTTCTCTTCAACAGCGATACCGCCTCATGGGACAGCCGCCCCTCGTCCATCAGCCGGCCCGCGCGCAGCGCGCCCTGAAGCCCCAGGGTGATCTCGGTTTGCATATCGGCGAGCTTCCTCTGGATCAACTGGTTGGCGGCCAGCGGGCGGCCGAACTGCCGGCGGTCCAAAACGTATTGCCGGGCCCCGTGCCAGCACGCCTCGGCCGCGCCCATCACCCCCCAGGCGATGATCAGGCGCGCCCGGGTCAGGCATTCCAACGGCCCATTGAGGCCGGCGGCGCCGGGCAGCAAATTCTCCTCGGGCACCATGACTCCGTTCATCTCGATGCCGCCGGTCAGTGACGCCCGAAAGCTCAGCTTGCCCTCGATCTTGGGCGCGGTCAGTCCGGCCATGCCCTTTTCCAGGATGAAGCCGCGGATGTCATCATCATGGGCGGCGGACTTGACCCAGACGATGAAGACATCGGCCAGGGGCGCGTTGGAAATCCACGCCTTGGCGCCGCTGATCCGGTATCCGCCATCAACCTCCTCGGCACGGCTCGCCATGGACAGGGGATCGGACCCGTGATCGGGTTCGGTCAGCCCGAAGCAGCCCAGCCACGCGCCACGGGCCAGGGGCGGCAGGTACTTTTCCCGCTGCGCATCGGTGCCGAAGGCATTGATGGGATGCATCACCAGCGACGACTGGACGCTCATCAGCGAGCGGTAGGAGGAATCCACCCGCTCCAGTTCCCGGGCGATGAGACCATAGGTCACGTACGAGGCGCCGGCGCCGCCGGTGGCCTCCGGCAGGGTCACGCCGAACAGACCGAGGTCGCCCATTTCTTCGACGATTTCGCGATCGAAGCGTTCTTCGCGGTAGGCGGAGACGACGCGCGGCGCGAGCTTGTCACGGGCATAAGCCTGGGCCGTGTCGCGGGCCATGCGTTCTTCCGCGGACAATTGATCTTCCAACAACAGAGGGTCATCCCACTGAAAGGACATCGGCCCCAGGAACCCTTTGGTTAGCGATCTGCCGCGAAGGGCGGCCCTCGTCTCAACCTACCATATTCGCCATCGACTGCGCGGCCGGTTTTCGAATTCCGGCGGGCCGGTCGCCGCGTTCAACAACCAGTGTTCGGAGAAACGCCTGGTCAGGGGGCCGCGACCTGAACGGCAGATGAACGATGCGTTCAGGCACGTTTCAGATTGGTTGTCGTCTACTGGGCGCATCAACCAACCCCGATGGAAAGGGATGTGCCATGTTGTCGATCAGAAAGACCGCCTTGGCGGCCACGCTCAGCCTCCTCGCCCTGGGACTCACCCTGGACGCCGCGCGGGCCGGTGAAGGCCGCCGATATACCCGCGCCGAAGCCAATCAGGGCGCCAATATCAAGGTCTTCCACAAAACGTCGTACACGCGGCGCCATAAGGCCGGCCGGCGCTCCAAGGTGGTGCGCAGCAACTATCGCCGTTGGCGGGACAACCCGCGCCGCTGGACGCCGCCGCGCAGGGTCACCCGTAAGACCCGCACATACCACCGTTCGGACCGGCGCAGGGTCACCCGTAAAACCCGCAGAACCCGCCATTGGCGCTGGCACCGGCATTACCGGTACTGGCACCGGCATTACCGGCACCAGCACAGGTATTGGAGACCCCACCGCCATGGCGGCGACAACGCGCTCTTCGGCACCGTGATCGGGGCGGCGCTGGGCGCCATCATCGGCGATAGCGTTTCCCAGGGCCACGGCAAGGCCGCCGTGAT
>JAPUGG010000247.1 GCA_027292975.1 Alphaproteobacteria bacterium
GACGACCGGCGGGTGGCCATCCACACCAACCGCTTAGCCCGGCGCATGGTGGCGGCGGAAGCGTGGAAGCGCTACCCGCCGGAGGACAACAGGCCGGGCGCCCATGTGGAGCGCGACCCAGACCTGAGCCACGCCGCCGGCGATATCGGCACCCCCCTCTTTCATCCCGTGGGCACCGCCAAGATGGGCCTCGAAAGCGATCCCCTGGCGGTCACCGATGGGCGTTTGCGGGTGCGTGGGGTCGATGGGCTCCGGGTCATCGATGCTTCGATCATGCCCAATATCACCTCGGGGAACACCAACTCCCCGACCCTGATGATCGCCGAGAAAGGCGCCGGCATGATCCTCGCCGACCGCTAACAACGACATCTAGGGCATTTTCCCGCCAAATGGTTCGATTTGGCCGGAAAGTGCTCCAGGCATTAACTCCCGACGTAACCATAATTACGAGGGAAAGCCGCTTATTGATTTATTTTAAGAAATGGGTTGGAACTTTTTGTCAACGTGGTTACCAAGGCCGAACGTGCTGGGTTTCTCCGACCACAGGTTTACTTGAAATGCGATGCGCCGCCCTCGGGCAAGGCGCGTCACGCGATGCCAAAAAGACGGATCGAAAATCACCAATCTGTTTTCCACCGGCTGAATGCGTTCCAGTTCAGAGGTTTCGACATCGAAAAGGGAAGAGTTATTCGACAATTCCAGCAACCCGCCGACAACATCCTTTACAATCACGTAATAGACGTTGCCGATCATCGGCGTAATATAGCGCCCTTCTCGGGCCCTCAGTGCCTCATCGCAGTCACGGTGCCACTTGAGGCTCCTGCCCACGGAAAGATTATTGAACCAATATTCGAACCCGGCGACCTCTGTCTCCTTTATCTGGCCCTGCCAGACCCGTTGAATCATCAGTTCCAGGGGATTTGCGGGCGATGAACGCCACCACCCGTCCCACCAGTTATAGGCCGGAACACCTTTCCACATGTGTTCAACGCGCAACTGCTCGAGGAGCTGCGGATCCTTCAAAAAACCGTCACATACCAACATCCATGCCTCGCGCGCTGCACCGAAATCGTCCCTGGACCGACCGCGGAACGACGTTCACCTTAGAGGAAGAATAAGCGTGGTTGCTAAATTCGAATGAGAAAATGTTATAAAATATATTAGATTGGAAGTCAGTAGAGTTTTAAGGCAGAATAACAAACAAGACGAATTCATGGTCATTGCAAACATAAAAATGCCCATAATAAATAACGGGAACACCAACTCCCCCACGCTGATGATCGCCGAGAAAGGCGCCGGCCTGATCCTCGCCGATCGCTAACAACGACATCTAGGGCATTTTCCCGCCAAATGGTTCAATTTGGCCGGAAAATGCCCTAACCCTTGGAACCATGTATGCTGGCTCCTTTCTTCATGACTTGAAATCGATGGGGATTTTTTAATAATACCGAACGGTGGGAAGTTGCAGAACCCATGGATGCTCAAACTACGACACTGACGGCCGTGCCGAGTATCGATGTAAAGTCGATGGAATTGCCGGTAACCGTTCGGAATTCGGCAATCCTTCAGGAGGGTGTCGAGCTTTTCCTGCAGCACGGATGCCTGGTTATCGAGAATGCTTTCGATCCTGAATTTATTCGAAAGCTTCACGATGAATTTACCAACAATTTCAAGGATTACTTTGCCGATAAAATTTATGATGACGCCCTTGATGTTGGCGACAAGCGAACGTTGGTGACCATCGATCTGGAGGGTTCTTTCAACTCCAGTGATTACTATGCCCCAGCAAAAGTATTTCCACTTTTAGAATTTCTCCTGTCAAAAAATTTGATCGTCGCGGCCCTGGGCTGCGTGATTTCTTTGCCGGGATCGAAAGATCAGCATAGGCATCGCGATTACGGCAATATTTATCATCCCAGTTTTAATTATCCTGACGTAGAAGCCTTTATAGCAAAGGCGCCTCCCTACGCCATAACCTTGGGTATACCCCTGGTCCCGATAACAGAGCTCACCGGTAACACGCGTTTTTGGCCGGGCACCCACCTCACCAAAGTAAGAAAAAATGATCCGAATTTAGGTCCCGGCGTGGACTTCGTGGCAGATCTGGGTTCGTGCTATCTGTTTGATTATCGATTATTGCATGGCGGTGTCGCCAACAAATCGGATGTTCCCAGACCGCTATTGTACAGTATCTACACATGTCCTTGGTTTAGAGACCCAGTAAATTATTCCAAGCAACAGCCAATAGACATAACCGAAGAACAACTCTCTAAGTTGCCGATTAAATATCAAAAAATGTTCTCGTGGGTTCTTGTGGACCGGACCGTAAATCCGAAAAATGTAAATAGAACGGGACTTTGCTACTGCGGGAGCGGCTTACTTTATAAGAGCTGTCACGGAAAATTGGAGCGGTGAGGGCGCATTTCGGCCTGCCCAGGACGGATCGGCGCCTCCAACGGGCTCGGCCGAGGCTCCTGTCATCGGCCCAGTTTCTCGATCAATTGATGCAGCCGGGCCGGCGATATGGGAAGCGCGTCGATGGCGCCGCCGCCGCCGATGGCATCGTCCACGGCCGCGGCGATGGCCGCGCCGGTCCCGGTGATCCCCCCTTCACCGGCCCCCTTGATGCCGAGCGGATTAAGCGGGCTGGGGGCGTCTTCCCGGAGCAGGATCTCGACCTTCGGCACCTCGTGAACGGTGGGCAGCAGATAGTCGGCGAAGTTGGTGGCGAGCGGCTGGCCCCCCTCGTCGTAGACGAACTCTTCAAAGAGCGCCCCGCCGATTCCCTGGGCCGCCGCGCCGGCGAACTGGCCACCGATCAACATGGGATTGATCGCCTTTCCCACATCAAAGGCGATGACCAATTTTTCCAGTTGGATTTCCATGGTGTCGGGCGCGATCCTGGCGACGACCAGATGGATCCCATAGGGGAATCCCATCCGCTCCGCGTGGAACGTGGCCTCGGCCGTCAACGGCGCGCCGTGGGTTTTATGGTAATCGCCGGCGAGTGTGGCCAGGGTGAGCGCGGGGCCGTGCTCATCATTGGTGCGATGGATGCGCCCATTGGATATGGTCAACCCTTGGGCTTCCGTCTGGAGCATGTCCGCCGCCGCTTGGCGTAGGTTGGAGTTGAAAATCTGGCCCGCCAGGTGGACGGCGGTTCCCGACATGGTGGTGGCGCGCGACGCATAGGCGCCCATGCCATGGTCGATCCGGTCGGTTTGCCCATGGGTGACATAAAAGGCCTCGATGGGAAGGCCCGTGGCATCGGCGCCGATTTGCGCCATGACGGTCTCCACCCCTTGGCCCACCGATGCGGTTCCGGTGAGGATTTCGACACGGCCATCGGCTTGGAGGTTCAGCTTGGCGTCGTCATGGGGGCCGAGGCCGCTTTTTTCGACGAAAAAGGCCAATCCCATCCCCACCATTTCGCCATCTGCGCGGCGTTGTTCGATTTCCGCCTTCAGCCGGTCGTAGCCGACCCGTTCGAGCAGCCGATCCAGGAGGTCCTCGTATTTGCCCGAATCGAGGATGATTTCGGTTCCCAATGCGTCGATCTTGCGATCGAACGGCATGGAATCCTCGGGGATCAAGTTGACCCGGCGCAGCTCGACCGGATCGAGGCCGAGCTCGCGCGCGATGGCGTCCATCAGCCGTTCGCGCACGAACGACCCCTCGTATCGCCCCGGCGCGCGATAGGTGCCGCACGGCGTCTTGTTGGTGAGTCGAATGTGCCCCACCGACCGGTAGGCGGGCCAAACATAGGGACCGGGCAACATGGCCGCCGTCAGCTCGGACACGGCGCCGCCATGTGTCCGGACATAGCCTCCTTGATCGAGCCAAAAGACGTCATCGACGCCAAGAATGAACCCCCGCCCATCGACGGCGGCACGAATTTCATGGGTCTGTTGCCGGGAATGGTTGGCGGCGATGAGATTCTCGCGTCGGTCCTCGATCCATTTTATGGGCCGCTTGAATCGCCGGGCGGCGAGACAGACCAAGACGTCTTCCGGATAAACCTCGCCCCGGGTGCCGAATCCGCCACCCACATGTCCCTCATGGAGGTGAATCTTCTCCACCGGGTGATCGATCATCGCGGCGATGGTGATGCGGTTTTTATGGGGAATCTTGGCCGCGCCGTACAACCGGATCATGGAATCGGCGGGATCAAACGTGGCGACGCAGCCCCGGGTTTCCAAAGGGATGCCGGCGTGGCGGCCGATTTTCAACCTGAGCTTGACGACGTGCTCCGCCCGCGCGAAGGCGTCAATGAGATCGCCGTATTTCTTTTCGACTACTCCGGCAACCGCCGGCACCCCGGGCTCGAACTCGCCGACCGGTCCCGTCGCATCCAGGCACGGCGCCAGGACTTCGATCTCGGCGGTGACGAGATCGGCCGCATCCTCGGCAACATAGGGGTCATCGGCGAAGACCACCGCCATGGGATCTCCCACGTAACGGACGTAGCCGCGGGCCAGAACATATTGCGCGAATCGTTCCATGCCGGGCAGGTTGACCTGTCGGAAGGGGATGGGGCCGATCTCCATGACGTCCTTGGCGGTCCAGACCGCGAACACGCCTGGAATCTCCTTGGCATGATCGGCGTTGATATCGCCCAGCCGCCCATAAGCCACCGGCGCGCGCACCACGCGCATGTGGAGTTGATCCGGAAAGGATATGTCCGATGCGAACCGCCCTTCGCCCCGCAACAAGGGTTCGTCTTCGAGTCTTGCTTGATTTTTCCCGATATAGGTCATGCCGGGTCCGCAACAAGGGTTACGACCGCTCGCGGCCCTGCTCGATCAGGGCGACGATTTCCGGCGGCGAAATCGGCGCCCGATCGATGTGAACGCCAAACGGAGTCAACGCGTCCTCCACCGCCGAAATGATCGCCCCCGGCGCCGGCACCACGCCGCATTCTCCCACGCCCTTGACCCCGAGCGGATTCAATGGCGATGGCGAACAGTGGTGGAGCAGATCGATGCGTGGCATTTCGGTGGCGGTGACCAAGAGATAGTCGGCCAAATTGGTGGTCAGGGGCTGGCCGTTCTCGTCATAGCCCATCCATTCATAGAGCGCGTTGCCGATGCCGTGCGCCGTGCCGCCGATCGCCTGGCCATCGACAAGCATGGGATTGATGATGCGGCCGCAGTCGTGGGCGAGAACGTAGTTGAGGATAACTACACCGCCGGTCTCGATGTCGACTTCGACCTCCGCCACCGCCGTGCCGCTGGCGAAGGCTTTGCTATCGAGGATCACGTGCTCGGTCGCTTCCAGCCCGGGTCCCATCCCGCCGGGCAAGCTATAGCCTGGCGTGCCCGCCATGGCGTGGGCCAATTCGCCCAGTTTGACCCCCACATTAGCTATCCGGCCCGGCCGGTCCTTGACGTGGATCTCGGCGCCGTCGAATTCCAGATCCTCGACCGGGCTGTCAAGCACATGGGCGGCGATCTTAAGGGCCTTTTCGCGCACCTTCCCGGCGGCGACATGAGCAGAGGTGCCGGCAGTCACCGCAAGGCGGCTGTTGGACGTTCCGATTCCCAAGGCGGTGGCCGCCGTATCGCCGGTCGTCACCGTCACATTTCCCATATCGCCGCCAAGCTGCTCGGCGACGATCTGGGCCAGCATGGTCTTGGTGCCCTGTCCGATCGCCGTGCCGCCGGTATAGACATGCACCCGGCCCGAGGTGCCGATGCGCACCGTGACTTGCTCGAAGGGGCCGCGGCCGGTGCCTTTGACGAAATTGGCAAGACCGATGCCGATATACCTTCCCTCCTCGCGGGCGGCAAGCTGGCGGGCCGGGAATTGATCCCAGCCGGCTCTCTCCAGGGTGTCCTTTTGGCTTCGCGGGTAATCACCGGAATCGAGCACCACCGCCACGCCGCCACGGGTCTTCAGCGGCCTGGTGTAGGGCATGTCCTGGGCCTGGATCAAATTGCGGCGGCGAACTTCCGTGCGGTCCAGCCCCAACTCGCGGGCGATCCTGTCCATCAAACGTTCGATGGTGAAGGCGGCCTGGGGATGGCCGGCGCCGCGCACCGGCGTGACCGGCACCTTGTTGGTCAAGGCCAGTTTCGTGTTCATCCGGAAGGCGGGGACCTCATAAGGCCCGGGGAGCGATTCCGCCGAATTTTGCGGCAGGTTGATGCCGCGCGCCGTATAAGCGCCGTGGTCGTGGACGATCGAACCACGCAGCCCGAGAATCCGTGCGTCTTCGTCGACGGCGACCTCAACCTCCCAGTATTGATCGCGTTCCTGGGTGGTGGCGATGAAATGTTCGCGCCGGTCCTCGATCCACTTGACCGGGCGGCCCAGTTTGATCGCCGCCACCGATACCGCCACGTCCTCCTGATAGACCACCAGCTTGGGGCCAAAGCCACCGCCGATATCGGGCGTGACCACCCGCATCTGGTTTTCGTCGCGCCCCAGCATGTCGACCAGGACACGCAAGGTGGAATGGGGCATTTGCGACGACACCCAAAGCGTCAGCTGATCGGTGCCCGGGTCGTGGACCGCGACGGCCCCGCGGCATTCGATGGAATGAGAGCCGCCGCGGTGCTGGGTGATATGCTCGCTGTAAATGTGCGCCGCCTTTCCAAAGGCCGCGTCGATATCGCCGTAGCCCATGGAGAACTCGGCGAGCAAGTTGTCCTTGGCGTCCTTGTGGACGGTCGGGGCACCGTCGGCCAGCGCATCGCGGCAGTCGGCCGCCGCCGGGAGCAGGTCGTAGTCCACCTCCACCAACTGGGCGGCGTCTTCGGCGATGTATCGATCCTCGGCGATCACCATGGCGATGGGTTCGCCCACATAAACGACCTCGTCTCCGGCCAGCACCGGACGGTTTCGCTCCTGCTTGTAACTCGGGCTGGGAAGACCGACGACGAGAAATTCCGTCAGCAGATAGGGCCTCAGGTCGTCGAGGGTCAGGACCGCGTGGACACCGGGAAGTTCCAGGGCGGCGGCGGCGTCGATGCCGCGGATCTCGGCATGGGCGTGGGGGCTTCTAACCAAGGCCGCCTCGAGCATGGAGGGGATGGAAATGTCGTCGATGAACCGCGCCTCGCCGCGCAACAGTTCCGGATCCTCGATCCGCTTGACACTTTCTCCGAACACCGCCCGGCTCACGGGCTCTCTCCGCCATCCGGTCCGGCCGTCCTGTCCTGCCCCTTGAGCCGTTGGGCGGCATCCAGCGCCGCGTCGACGATGCCCTGGTAGCCCGTGCAGCGGCAGAGGTTGCCGGAGATCGCCTCGCGGACATCGCGCTCGGTGGGGGATGGATTATCCCGCAGAAATTCCACAAGCGTCGTCAGCATACCCGGCGTGCAAAACCCGCATTGCAAGCCGTGGTTATCGCGGAAGGCCTCCTGGAGGGGGTGCAATTCGTCCTTGGACGGCGCGATTCCCTCAACCGTCGTGATGTCGCTGCCGCCGGCTTGGACCGCCAGCATCAGGCAGGAGCGCACGCTATACCCGTCGACGAGAACCGTGCAAGCGCCGCAGACGCCATGCTCACAGCCGAGATGGGTGCCGGTCAATCCGAGCTGGTGGCGCAGGAAATCGGCCAACGTCAGGCGGGTCTCGATGGTTTCTTCATAGGCTGTGCCATTCACCGCCAACGACACCCTGCGCTTCTCACTCACTACCTAGCCCCCCTAATTCCCCTCGACCCGTGACCACGCCTTCTCAAGGGCCCGCCTGGACAGCACCACCGCCAGGTGTTGGCGGTAGGCCGCCGGCGCATGGATGTCTTCATGGGCGTCGATTCCGCGGGCCATCTCGGCCGCGGCGGCGAAGGTTTCCACCGAACCCGGTTCGCCCATGAGCGCTGCCTCGGCTTGGGCAACGCGCACCGGTGCGGAACCGATCCCGCCCAAAGTTAGCGATGCCCGCGTGATCCGCCCGTCGGTCCCGGCTTCGAGAAGGGCCGCGGCGGAGACGATGGCGAAATCGCCATGGCGGCGCGCAAATTCCTCAAAACCGAACCCGTGACCGGCCCCCCATGCGGGAAGCCGGACCGAGACCAGAACCTCATCCAACTCCAGCGACGTGCTCAGGTATCCGGCGGGAAAATCCTTGAAAGCGATCTCTCGCTCGCCGCGCGGCCCCGCGACGCGGAGAACCGCGTCCAGGCCGGCACAAACGGTGGGAATTTCCGCCGATGAATCGAAATGCGCCAGGCTGCCGCCGAAGGTGCCGCGGTTGCGCGTCTGGCGGTGTCCGACCAATGGCATGGCCTCGTTGAGCAGCGGGCAAAGGCGCCTGACGTCGTTGGAGAACTCCACGTCTCGCTGCCGCGTCATGGCCCCGATCTCGAGCCCATCGCCGGTCGCACGGATATAACTCAACCCTTCCACCCGGTTGAGATCGATCACGTGGTCGGGCTGCGCGTAGCGCATGTTGAGCATCGCCATCAGGCTCTGCCCGCCGGCCAGCAATTTGGCGTTGTCGAGGGTTGCCAGAAGCTCGACAGCCTCGCTGACCGTAGCCGGGTCGTGATAGCTAAAGGGTGGCGGTTTCATTTTGCACTTCCAAACCTTGGCGACGCGCCGGAGATGGCATGATAGCCGAGCCGGCGCGGCCCTGGTAGGGGTTCTTGGGAGGCGGAAAATGCTCTGGATGCCACCCGGTTTTGGGCAACAAGCCGGGTAAAACTTTGAGATAACCTTTTATTCTCGTCTATACTGTCCCTCGATTTAGCGGGCGAATTCGCCCACGGCTGGACCAACAGGGAGGTCGATGAACGTGACCGAGATGAACCTGACCGATAACACCGAACCCGAGCCCAGGGACCGCTTTCTGTTGAATCCCTACACCGATTGGACGGCGGCGCAGGGCATCCCGGTTTACCAGGGATTCGGCGTCGACATGCTGGCCTGCGAGACCAAACCGTGGGGTTTCACCGAGGCCAACGGGGCCCTGGTCCATCTCGACGGCCGCGGCGATTACGTCTCGGTTTTTCTTCACGACCTTCCGCCGGGCGGCAAGACGCGGCCCATGGGCCATTGCTTCGAAGAGATATTCTATGTGCTCCAAGGGCACGGCTCGACCCGGGTGACGCTGACCGATGGCACCGAGCACACCTTCGAGTGGGGCCCCAAGGCGCTGTTTTCGGTGCCGCTGAACACCCCTTATCAGCTGTTCAACGGCTCAGGCCGGGAGGTGGCCAAGCTTTCGTCCACCACCAACCTGCCGATGATGCTGAAACTGTTCCATAACGACGCGTTCGTCTTCGACAACCCGTTTCGCTTCACCGAACGCGAGGGGCTTCGGGAGTTCTACCAGGGCGAGGGCAAATTGACCCCGCGCTCGCCCGGCCGCCACACCTGGGAGACCAATTTCATTTCCGATCTCGAGCAGTTCGAGCTCAGGGAATGGGAGGCGCGCGGCAAGGGGTGCTCGAACATGATGATCATCATGGCCGACGGAACCATGCACGCCCACGCCTCCGAGATGCCGGTCGGCACCTACAAGAAGGGTCACCGGCATGGGCCGGATTTCCATGTGTTCTGCGTGCGCGGCGAGGGTTATTCCGTTTTCTGGTACGAAGGCGAGGAAGAGGAAAACTATGAGCGCTTCGACTGGAAGCACGGCTGGGTGTTCGCGCCGCCCGAACAGATGTTCCACCTGCATTTCAACAAGGGTAAGGAACCCTGCCGCTATGCCGCCACCGCACTGGGAAGCCTGCGTTACCCCTTCTCGGACGTCAAGGAAGCGGGTTTTCGCGGCAACGACGTGAGCTTCAAGGACGGCGGCGCCCAGCTCGAATATGAGGACCAGCCCTTCCGCTGCCACTTGGATTTTCTCATCGAGCTCGAAAAGGTCGGCGTGAAATCGGAAATGGGCGACTCCATCGACGAGGCGCCCTATTTTGCGGCCATCGAGGCCATGAAGAAGGACGGTACGCTGGAAATTCCCGCGTGAAGGCATGAAAATGCACCGAAACCGTTGACCCACCGAAGGGAAGAGAAAATCATGAAAAAGCTGGTATTGGAGACCACCGCCCCGTTCCAGGGCCTCGCCGAACTGGTCGCCTATGACGAAGGGTTGTTCGAGGAAGAGGGGCTCGATGTCGAGTGGGCCGACCGCGAGAAGGGCGTGGACAAATCCACCGACAAGGAGGCCACCAGCCATGAGGGGCTCGATCCCTTCGCCAGCCATGGCAGGCTGCTGGAGGAGGGCAAGGCGGACATGTACAACGCCTGTGAGTGGGGCAATTACTGCCGCGTGCAGGACACCACCCAGAAGAGCCGGCAGATCGGCCGGCGCGCCATCGTCACCTTCGCGGCCATCGTGGTGCGCCCCGATTCCGACGTCTATACCCCGCAACAGCTAGCCAACCGCACCATCGCCGTGCCGTTCTTTTTCGGCACCCATTACCTGACCCTGCACATGTTAGAAGGTTTCCTAACCCGTGACCTGATCAAGCTGTGCCGGGCGCCCAATGGGTCGCGTTATCGTTTCGATGCCATGATGAAGGGCGAGATCGATGCGACGACCCTGACCGAGCCCTATATCAGCCTGGCCGAGAAGAAGGGTTGCCGGGTCATCTGCTCGGCGTTCTATTCCGGGACCGAGGTCGCATCGGACAGGGTCGACGCGGAAACCTACGCCGCCTTCAATCGGGCGGTGCGCGAGGCGGTGCGCCGGATCAATGCCGACAAATCCGCCTACATGCATTATTTCATCGACTACCATAAGGAAAAGGACCCGGAAATCGCCAAGCTGACGGTGGCCGACCTGCGCGAGGCCCGCATCGTGATCGTCGATCCGGCGCCTATTCCCGCCGATGAGATGGAGCGCACGGCGGCCTGGGTCAAGAGCTGGGGCATGCTGGAGGATACCGAACTTGCCGCCGACCTGGTCAACATGGAAGTCCAGCAAGCAGGTCACAGCGCGGCCGAGTAAGCCGCCGGGCTTTGGCACCGTCTGCGGCTTCGCTGGATCCGACCGCCCGCTAACTCATCGCCGTCTCGGCAGGGGGGCGAAGGTTGGCAAGGGGAACACCGCGATTTTCCAGGAACGCCACGGCTTGCCTTTCAATCTGTGATCTTGCTTTCGCCGGGCAAAATGCCCTAGGGTGAAAGCCGATAGGCTTTCGAAACTGTAAAAAACAACAACCGGTTGAATTTTAACCGCGAATTCAGTTCCAGGAAGTCTGCATGAACGTATGGGAGACTATCATGATTGGCAGAATATCAGCTTTATTGGTTGGCGGGCTCGCCATGGTATTGGCACAAGCGCCGTCATCCGGCGCAAGCGCGGCGCCTCTTGGGGATTTCTACAAAAATAAGACCATCACCGTCTATATCGGCTACGGCTTCGGCGGCACCTACGGGAAGTATTCCCGTACCATGGCCGAGCATTTGTCCAAATTTATTGAGGGAAATCCCAATATCATCGTCAAATCGCAGCCCGGCGCCGGCGGAATTAAGATGACCAACTTCGCATACAAAGCCATGCCCAGGGGCGGCTATCATTGGCTTGTGCCGCCGGACACCGTGGTGGTTTCGGAAATACTCCGGCCCAAAAAGGTGAAATACAAGGCAAGGGAATTCACCTGGCTGGGATCGACCAACCAGACCAATACCATACTCGTTCTGCGCACGGATTCCGGCGTCAGCAAATGGCAGGACATGAAAAAGATACGGGTCATCGTCGGCAATACCGGCCCCGGTTCGACGTCGTTCCTGATCCCGCGCATGGCCAAGCAGATGCTCGGCCTGAAGATCAAGCAGGTCTCGGGCTATAAGGGTTCGTCCAAGACCATCCTGGCCATGGAACAGGGTGAGCATCAGGGTACCGGCTTCAACTGGCTGGCCTGGAGTTCGAAGGTTCCCCATTGGTTCAAGAAGGACAAAAACGGCAAGATATTCGCCAAGGCGATCTTGCAAACGGGTGTTTGGAAAGACCCCGCATTGCCCAACGTGCCAATGATGCGGGACATCGTCGCGAAGAAGCACCAGCCCATCATCGCCTTCATGGCGACCCTGGGGATCATCGGCCGTGGCCTCGCGCTGCCGCCCGGTGCGCCCAAGAAGATCGTCGCCCCGTTGCGCGCGGCCTTCGCCAATATGGTCAAGGACCCGGCTTATATCGCCGCTGCCAAGAAGCGGCGTTTGCGCGTACTTCCGACCTCGGGCGCCGACATTCAGGATTTCGTCAACAAGGCGTACGCCAACGCCAACCCGACGGTCGTCGCCGCCGCACGGAAGATGATTTTCGGCAAGTAACGGTTGGAAACCCAGAGGCCCTCAGCCCCTTCGGGCCGGGGCCTCGCCGTCCTCGGCCCTTCAGGTGAGCGACGATCGCCTGATGGGGGTGCCTTGTTGGTCCAATCGGGAAGCGGCGGCTTTCGCAAGCCGCCGTTTCTCTTGACCGCCGGGACTGCGTAAAATCAAGTGGTAACACTGAGGGGGGACGCGTTTTAAATGGAAGCCTCGCTGGACGCCGCGCTCAAGGCCGCCGTGATATTGGCGGACCCTTTGCGACTCACCTTCCTTGGGCTCGGCGTGCTCATCGGATTGGTCTTAGGCGTCATTCCGGGCCTGGGCGGGTTGGTCGGCCTGTCGTTGCTGTTGCCGTTTACCTTCAACATGGACCCCTATACGGCGCTGGCCTTCCTGATGGGGCTGCAGGCGGTGGTGGTGACGTCCGATACCATCCCGGCGGTGCTCTTCGGGGTGCCCGGAACGGTCGGTTCGGCGGCGACCATCCTCGACGGCTATCCCATGGCGCGCAAGGGCGAGGCGGGACGGGCGTTCGGCGCGGCCTTCACGGCCTCGGTCATGGGCGGGCTCTACGGGGCGATGCTTTTAGCGCTTATGGTGCCGATCATCCGTCCTATCATCCTGCAGATCACCTCGCCGGAGCTGCTGGCGATCTGCATCTTCGGCCTATCCCTGGTGGCCGTGCTCAGCGGCAGCACGCCGCTCAAGGGGCTCGCCGCGGCTTGTATCGGCCTGTTGGTGGCGACCGCCGGTGACGACCCGCAGACCGGCACGTTGCGCTGGACGTTCGATTCTCTTTACCTTTACGACGGCTTGCCGGTGGTGCCGCTGGCGCTTGGCCTGTTCGCGGTTCCCGAGATCGCCGATATGGTGATCACCCGCCAATCCATTTCCGGCAATGCCAGCGCCGGCTCCCGCTGGTCGCAGTGGGAGGGAGTCAAGGACGTCTTCCGCAATAAGTGGCTGTTGCTCCGCTGCGCTACCATCGGCTCCGCCCTCGGCGCGGTTCCCGGCATCGGCGCTTCGGTCATCGACTGGATCGCCTACGGCCACGCGGTTCGCTCGATCAAGGACTCAGGGCTCACCTTCGGCAAGGGTGACGTGCGCGGGGTGATCGCCTCTGAAAGCTCCAACAACGCCAAGGAAGGCGGCGCGTTGCTTCCGACCATCGCCTTCGGCGTTCCGGGCTCGGCGTCCATGGCGTTGATCCTCGGCGCCTTCCTGATTCATGGCCTCGAGCCCGGGCCCAAGATGCTCACCGAGCGGCTCGACATCACCTACACACTGGTTTGGTCGGTGGCCGTCGCCAACATTCTCGGCGCCGGGCTCTGTTTCCTGTTCGCCAACCAACTCGCCAAGATTGCCCTTGTGCGGATCGGCATCCTCGCGCCCGTGGTGCTCGCGGTCACCTATATCGGCGCCTATCAGGGCTCCAACGCATGGGGAGACATCTATGCGCTGCTGATCTTCGGCTTCATCGGCTGGGTGATGAAGCGGCTGCGCTGGCCGCGGCCGCCGCTGATCCTGGGCTTCGTGCTGGGCGGGCTGGTGGAACGTTACATGTTCATTTCGGTCGAGAGATACGGCTGGGAATGGTTGTGGGTGTTCCGCGAGGGTAAGTTCACCCCCTGGGTCACCATCATCTTCGCCATGACGCTTTACGGTGTGCTGCGGCCGATCATCAAGGGCTATATGGAGCGCGCGAAGGCAGGGGGCGGCGGCGGATTCAGCATCGGATTCCAGCGCCAAAACCTTAATCCCGACATGTATTTCGCTTTCGGGGTGGTGGCGACGTTCGCGACCTGTATCTATCTGTCGTCGGGCTGGGATTTCGGTGCCCGGCTGGTGCCCCAGGTTATCGCTTGGACCGGTATCCTCTTTGCCGGTGGACTGATCGCCTCGGGCCTATTCGTGGGCCCGCCGACGAAATCCGCCGTCCCACGAGGTGAGGGTGCCGGCGTTGGTGTCGACCAAGCGGGCGAACCCTTCAAGGCGGGCAACGAAGACGTCCATTTCGACATCCAGGCGGATTACGGCGACCTCGACGTCAAGACCATCTTCATCCGCGCGGCGCGGTATTTCGGCTGGCTGTTGTTTTTCTTCGGCACGGCCTCGGTCATCGGTTTGCTGCCGG
>JAPUGG010000248.1 GCA_027292975.1 Alphaproteobacteria bacterium
TCATGCTCGATCTGCAGACCGGGGAGGCGGGTTACACCGAGGTGGTGCCGCCCTACCTGGTGCGCGACGCGGCGCTGTTCGGAACCGGGCAATTACCGAAATTTGAGGTAGACTTATTTTCGAAAACTTCCCTACGAGACATTGAGCGCTTTTGGGGCAACTATGACAAAGCAAGAGATAAACAACTCGAAGATTTTAGGGCAAACCCAGTCAACGCGGATGAAATAAGGGTAAGATCGTTAAGTCGGCAACGAGAGTGGAATAAACTCTATCACTCTGATGAATATTCTCGTTCACTTTGGCTCATCCCCACCGCCGAGGTGCCGCTCACCAACCTGGCGCGCGAACTTATCCTCGCCGAGGACGACCTGCCGCTTCGCTACACCGCGCTGACGCCGTGCTTCCGCTCGGAAGCCGGGTCCGCCGGCAAGGACACCCGCGGCATGATCCGCCAGCACCAGTTCGACAAGGTGGAACTAGTCTCCATCACCCACCCTGACGATTCCGCGGCCGAACACGAACGCATGACGGCGGCGGCCGAAGAGGTGCTCAAGCGTCTCGGGCTTCCCTATCGGGTGGTGACGCTGGCGACCGGCGACATGGGCTTTTCGGCGCACAAGACCTATGACATCGAGGCCTGGCTGCCGGGCCAGAACCTCTACCGGGAAATCTCCAGCTGCTCGGACTGCGGCGATTTCCAGGCGCGGCGCATGGGCGCCCGCTTCCGCCCCAAGGGCGCCGACAAAGGCACGCGCTTCGTCCATACGCTGAACGGTTCCGGCCTTGCCGTCGGGCGCACCTTGATCGCGGTCATGGAAAACGGCCAGACCGCCGATGGCCGGATCACCATCCCCGAAGCCCTTCGTCCGTATATGGGCGGGATGGAAGAAATCGGGCCCGGGGCTTGAAAAAGCCGCGCCACACCGACGGCCCGCTGGTCCTCGAACGCGCCCGCATCCTCGTCACCAACGATGACGGCATTGGTGCCCAGGGGCTCCGGCTGTTGGTCCGTATCGCCAGAACCCTTTCCCCCGACGTCTGGGTGGTGGCGCCGGCAGTCGAGCAATCGGCGGCCGGCCAATCACTGACCGTGCGCGCGCCGCTTCGCGTCAACAAGCTGGGGCACCGCCGTTTCTCGGTCAACGGCACGCCAACCGACTGCGTGCTTCTCGCGGTCGGGCAATTGTTGGCCGACCGCATTCCCGACCTGGTCCTTTCCGGGATCAATCAAGGCGGCAACCTGGCCGAGGACATCAGCCATTCCGGCACCGTGGCGGCGGCCTTTCAGGCGACGGTGATGGGCATTCGCGGTATCGCGCTGAGCCAGGTTCGCCGGCGCCACCATCCCATCAAATGGTCCACCGCCCGACAATTCGCGCCCGACCTTCTGCGTCGCTTGACCCGGGAGAAGTGGAATCGGGACGTACTGATCAACATCAACTTTCCCGACCGCGTGGCGTCGGCCGTCAGCGGCATCGAAATTACCCGCCAGGGCCGGCGGCGCCAGATCGAACGCGTCACCGAATCCTTCGACCCTTACGGCGAACCCTATTACTGGATCGGCAGCCCGCGGGCCGAAGGATCGGGGCGGGCCAGCACGTCGGACATCGACGCCGCCGCGCGGGGCGCCGTGTCGGTGACGCCGCTCAACCTCAACCTGACCGACCGGGCCACGGCGGCGCGCTTGAGAAAGGCCTTTTCTTGAAACCCGGGCCGCGTCAGATCCGCCTGATCATGGAACTGCGCGCCGAGGGCATCACCGACCCGGACGTGCTCGGCGCCATCGAGCGGACGCCGCGGGAAGAGTTCGTGCTCGAACGGTTCCGCACCCAGGCCTACCACAACACGGCCCTGCCCATCGGCCAAGGGCAGACCATCAGCCAGCCGTTCATCGTCGGCCTCATGACCCAGGCGCTGGAACTCCACAAACGCGCCAAGGTCCTGGAGATCGGCACCGGCTGCGGCTATCAGGCCGCCGTGCTCTCCCGGCTCTGCCGCCGGGTCTACACCATCGAACGCCATCGCGCGCTGGCCCGGGCCGCCATCAAGCGGCTTCAGGACTTGGGCTATACCAACGTCACGACGATGATCGGAGACGGCACCAAGGGCTGGCCCGAACAAGCGCCGTTCGACTGCATCATGGCCACCGCCGCGGCTCCGCTTGAGGTGCCCCAGGAATTGTTCGACCAGCTTGCCGACGGCGGCATCCTGGTGGCGCCCATCGGCCAAACCCCCATGGACCAGCACCTTTGGCGCTACCGCAAAAGCGGTGACGAGATCACCAAGGAACGCCTTTGCGCCGTGCGTTTCGTGCCCCTGGTGCGCGATTAAGATTTTTTGCCCCCCGGGTGGCAGGAACGCGTGCCCGTTGAGCGCGGCGCCGCGCTCGACTAATCTCGCGGCCACAATGATGCAAGCAGGAATTGGACATCCGGCCGCACTCCTTGCCCTGGGCCTGGTGCTGGGCTTAAGCGCCTGTGCGCGATCCGGTCCGCCGGCGCCGGTGATCGACCGGAGCGGCGCCACTTCACCCACCGTCGCGCCACCGCCCCAGGCCAAGATAACGCCAGCTTTGAGAACGTCGCGGCGGGCCGCCCCTAGGCCCATTCGAGCGGCGGTCCGCCCAACGGTAACCAAGGTGCCGCTGGCCGCCCCTAGGCCCATTCGAACGGCGGTCCGCCCAATGGTAACCAAGGTGCCGCTGGCCGCCCGGGGCCGCGTTGCCACCAGCGGCGCGAGAGCCGTCCGGGTGCGAAAGGGGGAAACGCTTTACGCCATTTCCCGGCGCCACCGGGTTCCCCTTCGCGCCCTGATCGACGCCAATGGCCTGACCCCCCCCTATCGGCTGGCCGCCGGCGCCCGGCTCCGCGTGCCCGAAGTTCGTGTCTACATCGTCGGTCCGGGGGACACGGTCTATGCCATTGCCCGGCGCTTTTTCATGAGCCCCGCCCGCCTGGTCAGGGAAAACCGCATGACAAATGCGGGCCACCGGCTAATTCCGGGTCAGAAGTTGATCCTGCCGCGAAGCAGATGGACGCGCGGAGCCATCGGGGCCCGGCCCAAAGGCCGCGGCGGGGGATGGAAACCGGCACCGGGGGCCGCGGCGCGGCCGCCAACCACCGTCGGACCCGCGCCGCCGCCCCGGTCCGGCGCCTTCCGTTGGCCGCTGCGGGGGAAAGTGCTGTCTGCCTTTGGGGCCAAGGGCGGCGGGCTCTACAATGACGGCATCAACATCGCCGCCCCCTTGGGCGCGCCGGTGCGCGCGGCCCAATCCGGCGTCGTTGCCTATGCCGGGAACGAGCTCCGCGGTTACGGCAACCTGTTGCTGATCCGCCATTCCGGAGGCTGGGTCTCGGCCTATGCTCATACTAGCAATATCCTCGTCGCCAAGGGCCAGGTGGTGCGCCGCGGCCAAACCGTCGCCCGGGTGGGGCGAAGCGGCGCGGTCAACCGGCCGCAGCTGCATTTCGAATTGCGCCGCGGGCCCCGTGCCGTGGACCCGATACGCTATCTCGGGAAGAACGGATAGTGCTCTAGCAGGCGAGCTTCTTGCCCAACCGTCCGGCGACGTCGGCGATGTATTGCCAGGCGACGCGCCCCGAGCGCGCCCCACGGGTGACCGACCATTCGTTGGCGCCGGCAATCAGGGCGTCGTCCAAGATGTCGAGCCCGAAATGGGCGGCATAGCCCCTGACCATGGCGAAATAGGTGTCCTGGTCGCAGACGTGGAAGCCCAGCCACAGCCCGAAGCGATCGGAGAGCGAGACCTTTTCCTCGACCGTTTCTGCCGGGTTGATGGCGGTGGAGCGTTCGTTTTCGATCATGTCGCGCGGCATCATGTGGCGACGGTTCGAGGTGGCGTAGAAGATGACGTTGGGGGGCCGGCCCTCGATTCCGCCCTCGAGAAGCGCCTTCAGAGATTTGAAGGTCGAATCCTGTCCATCGAAGGAAAGATCGTCGCAAAATACGATGAAGCGGCGCGCCTCGGCCCGCAAAATTGCCAACAGCCGGGGCAGGGTGGTGATGTCCTCGCGGTGGATCTCAATCAATCCGAGGCGGCCTTGGGGCCGTTTGCGGCCGAGCTTTTCATTGATCGCGCCATGCACGGCCTTGACCAGTGAACTCTTGCCCATCCCCCTCGCGCCCCATAACAGCGCGTTGTTGGCGGGCAACCCCTTGGCGAAACGGAACGTGTTGGCCAACAGAATGTCGCGTTGCTGATCGATGCCCTTCAGCAGCGAAAGATCGACGCGGTTGACCTTGGCGACCGGCTGGGCGTGCCCCTGATCGGCATGCCAGACGAATGCGTCCTCGGCGCCGAACGCAGGCGTAGCGTCGGCCGCCGGCGCCAGCCGCTCAATCGCGTCGGCGATCCGGCGCATGAGGGGTTCGATCTCGTTTTCCGCCATAAATTCGGCCTATAGTGCTCTGGGTGCGCGGCCCGAAGGCCGCCTGGCTCGGCCGCAGAATGACCCGCCTTCACTGCCGGATCAAGGCCTTAGGGAGTGGCAAAAAAAGCCGCAGGTTTGATTTGCAACGCCTTGCGCGATAGCTATATTCCCCCTAACACTCAACCTGGCGAAAGCACAGCCGACACCAGACAAAAGGGGAAAGATAGATGTTTATCTCACCAGCCTATGCCCAGGGCGCCGGAGGCGGGGGTTTCGATATCATGACCCTCCTGCCGCTGGTCCTGATCTTCGTGGTGTTTTATTTCCTGCTGATCCGGCCGCAACAGAAGAAGGCCAAGGATCACCGCGCCATGCTGGGCAAGCTGCAACGGGGCGACAAGATCGTCACCAATGGCGGCATCGTCGGCCAGATTAGGAAGGTGGTCAGCGAGAACGAGCTTGACCTCGAGATTGCCAAGGGCGTGCGCGTGCGGGTGGTGCGGTCGATGATCTCGACCTTGTATGCCCGCTCCGACGACCGCGACGACGAAGGCAAGGCGGCCAACGAAAACAAATGATCCTTAGGTTGGCAGTGAACAAGGCGACGGCGTCAGACCCATGATCCATTTCTCGCGTTGGAAAATCATCCTTATCTTCGCCCTCTGCACGTTGGGCCTGGTCCTGGCCGCGCCCAATCTGTTCTCCAAGCAGCAACTCGCCGGGTTTCCCGGCTGGGTGCCTAAGTCGACACTCAATCTCGGCCTCGACCTTCGCGGCGGCTCGCACCTGCTTTTGGAGGTCGACCTCAAGGCCGCCTACAAGGAACGGCTTACCAATCTGGTCCAGTCCATCCGCGCCGAGCTCCGGCGCGAGCGCATCGGCTATTCGCGGATCGGCGCCACCGGCGAGCAAGCCCTGGTGGTGATCCGGGACCCCGACAAGAAAGCGCGCCGGGGGCGCGGCGGGCAGACCAACATCGAACGCGCGACCAAGCTCTTGCGGCGGCTTGAGCCGGGCACCGAGGTCGATGTCAGCGGCGCGCGCATCACCATAAAATACACCGTGGACGAGCGCCGGGTACGCGACAACCAGGTGCTTCAGCAATCCATCGAGATCGTCCGCCGCCGGGTCGATGAACTGGGCACCACGGAACCGAGCATCCAACGCCAAGGCGCCGACCGGATCCTGTTGCAGGTGCCGGGCCTGGACGACCCCGAACGGCTGAAAAAATTGCTCGGCAAGACCGCCAAGATGACCTTTCACTTGCTGGACCCGCGCTTCCCCCTTGGCACGCCGCCGCCGACGGTGGCGCCGCCCGGCAGTTTCTTGGCCAAGCATAGGCCGGATAAAAGGCAGGAACGCCAGGGCAGCCCGCCGCGCCTGACCCTTGTCCTCAAGAAAAGGGTGGTGGTGTCCGGTGAACATTTGGTGGATGCCCGGGCCGCTTACGATACCGGCCGTCCCGTGGTCAGCTTCCGATTCAACACCATTGGCGCAAGGAAGTTCGGCCGCGTGACCCAAGAAAACGTGGGCAAGCCGTTTGCTATCTTGCTGGACAAAGAGGTCATCAGCGCGCCGGTGATCCAGGGACCGATCCTCGGAGGCTCCGGTATTATTACCGGCGGCTTCACCGTGCAAGAAACCCAGGATCTCTCGCTGCTGCTTCGCGCCGGCGCCTTGCCGGCACCCATGACCATCTTGGAGGAGCGCACCGTCGGGCCCGAGCTCGGCGCCGATTCCATCGCCGCCGGTCAAATTGCCTGCATCATCGGCTTCGTCCTGGTGCTGATCTTCATGGTCATGGCCTATGGCATATTCGGCGTCTTCGCCAATATCGCCCTGGTGCTGAACATGACCCTTCTGCTCGGCGGATTGTCGCTCCTGCAGGCGACCCTGACGCTGCCGGGAATCGCCGGCATCGTGCTGACCATCGGCATGGCGGTGGACGCCAACGTGCTGATCTTCGAGCGCATCCGCGAGGAAGTCGCCTCCGGCCGCACGCCATTGTCTTCGGTGGACGCGGGCTATCGACGCGCCTTGACCACCATCATCGACGCCAACCTCACGACCCTGATCGCGGCCATCATCCTGTTCGAATTCGGTTCCGGCCCGGTCAAGGGCTTCGCGGTGACGCTCTCCATAGGCCTGGTCACCTCCATGTTCACGGCGATCATGGTCACCCGGCTTATCGTGGTGACCTATCTGCGCCGCCGCAGGCTCCAGGCCCTCCCCATTTAGGACCGCTCAAGCTATGGCCGTATTTCCCCTGAGACTGGTTCCGCCCGACACCAAGATCGATTTCATCGGCAGGCGAAAGGCCGCCTTCGTATTTTCGGCCCTATTGGTGGCCCTTTCACTGGTGTTTTTCGCGGTCAAGGGGCTCAATTACGGCATCGATTTCAAGGGCGGCATCCTGATGGAGGTGCGCACCCCCGGCGCCGCAGACATCGACGCCCTGCGCAAGCGGCTGTCCGGTCTCGGACTGGGCGAGGTCGCGCTGCAGGAATTCGGCCAGCCCACAGATGTGTTGATCCGCATCGAGCGTCAGCCGGGCGGCGAAAAGGGCCAGTTGGTGGCCGTGGAAAAAGTCAAGGAGGCGCTCGGCAGGGACGTGGCAAGCTACCGGCGGACCGAATTCGTCGGCCCCAAGGTGGGCGGCGAACTGATCCAGGCGGGAATTCTCGCGGTGGTTCTGTCGCTCCTGGCCATCATGGTCTATGTCTGGTTTCGCTTCGAGTGGCAGTTTTCCATCGGCGCCATCGTCGCCCTCACCCACGACGTCGTCGCCACCATCGGCCTGTTTTCGGTCCTGGGGCTGGAATTCAACCTGGCCACCGTCGCCGCGATCCTCACCATCGCCGGCTATTCCATCAACGACACCGTGGTGGTGTTCGACCGCATCCGTGAAAACCTGCGCAAATTCAAGACCATGCCGATCGAAGCGCTGCTCAACCTTTCGCTCAACCAGACCTTGTCCCGGACGCTGCTGACCTCGGTCACCACCCTGCTGGCCCTGTTGGCGATCTACATCTTCGGTGGCGCCGTGATCAGGGATTTCGGTTTCGCCTTGATCTGGGGCGTGCTGGTGGGAACCTATTCCTCCATCTTCGTCGCATCGCCGGTGGTGATGATGCTGAAAATCCGCGAGAGCATTACCAGCGGCTCGGTCGGCGGCGGCGAGACCGGCCAGGAAAACCCCGCCGAATAGTGGAGGTGCGGTGCCCCACAGCGCATCAACATGGCGGACCAACGCGGAAGGCGAGGCCATGGAGCTCACCCCCCTCAAATCCGGCGACCGGGCCATGATCCAGGCCTACGGCGATGGCGGATTCAGGATTTCGGGCCGGCGCTTCACCGGCGCCGTGATGGTGTTCGAAGACCGCGTCTTGAGCGTCGAGCTCGAAGATATCGCGGCCGCCGATTACCAGCCCCTGGAAGAGGCGGCGGTTGAGATAGAAATCCTCCTGCTGGGCTGCGGCGAGAAGGCCGGCGTTCTACCTCCGGAGCACCGCGCCCGCCTCAAAGGGGCGGGCATCTCCGCCGAAGTGATGGGGACGGGTGCTGCGTGCCGCACCTTCAACGTGCTCCAGGCCGAAGGGCGCCGGGTCGCGGCGCTGCTGATCGCCGTTCCCTGACCCAGGAACCGATGCCCAAAGAACGGGGCGCCGAAGCGCCCCGTTCTATCATTCGGATACGGCCGTTCAGGTCAAATGCACGGCCACCATGGAATAAGACATTGGAATCGAGAGCATGGTATTGGTGCGCGAGGCCAGCATCGCTATTCGGGCCGCCGCCGGCTTGTCCTCGGCGGGCACCTCCACAATGCCAAGCGCCTTTTGCTGGTTGGGCCAAATCACGAACCAGACGTTGAGGGCCATGATCAGGCCGAACCACATGCCGAAGCCGATGCTCATATGAGCCGCGCTCTTCGAGCCCACGCCAAGGGCCAGCGCCGGGCCGAGATAGCCCAGCTGCCAAGCCTGAAGCAACCCGAATACGATGGTCGCGAGCGCCGCCCAGCGGAACCAAAACAGGGCCGCCGGCGCGATCACCTTACTGATGGCCGGTTTCTGCTCGTCTGGGATTTTCGGCATATTGGGGATCTGCACGAAGTTGAAGTACCACAACAAGCCGATCCACATGATGCCGGAAAGGACGTGGAACCAGCGGACGAGAAACACCGCATAAGGATCTGTCAAAAAGTCCATCTGATCCCCCCCTTAAAACGTGTATTTGACGATCAGGGCCATCACGATGGTGATGGCGACCCCAAGCAGGATCGTGTTCTGTAGACTCTCAAGAGGATTTTTCATTCTGCACCCCCCAGCATTTCTATGAGTTTAGTATGCGAAAGCATCTGACCTACTATATATAGCATGTTTCGCGTCCTTGCAACGCGACGGTTACCCATGGGGGCCACCGCTTCAATTTGGTGTTTCCAGACACCGTGCGGCACGGATGCCCGATGCCACCGCCGCCTCGATGGTGTCAGGATATCGCGCGCTGGTCCAGCCTCCCGCGAATAAAAGTTTGGATATTTCACCCCGTGGGCCGAAACCGCCCGCGACCTCCGCCGTCGCCCGGCGTTCCTTGATCACGCGATAGGCCGGGATCGGTGCCCCGGGCAAATGGAACGCGGTTGACGCATCGCGCCACAGCCGCGCCGCGATATCGTCCACCTCATGGGTCATCCATCGGTCGGCAGCGCTGACGGTGACGGAAAGAACGCCGTCGGTGGCGGCGAACCACTGGGCCATGCCATTGATGCAACCGGTCAACCGCGCCGCTTGCCTCACCTCCGGGGCGCCTTCGGTGGCGAAATGGGCGCAGATGATGGCCCGGGCGCGGTAGCTCGGCGGCTCCTCCCCACGCGGCTGCAGGCCGGCCAGCGCCCAGGGGGTTAGGGCCAGAATCAGGGCATCGCCGGGCCCAAGGGGTGCTCGGCCCGAACGAAATATCCCCGCCCGCGCCGCCTTACCCGCGGTCTCGATTGCCGTCAGCGGGTCGTGGAAGCGGACCTCCCCGCCGAGCGCCTCGATGGCGCCGAGCGCCGGGCCGACAAACGCCTCGGCAAGGTTGGTCCGCGCGTCCAAGGGCGCGAGGGCGCCCCGCCCGCCGCCGGCGCGGATGGCGATCACCCGCGCCAACAAAGACGCCGGGGCTTCCTCGGGCGGGCAATTCATGACCGCCGTGGACAACGGTTCGATCAGCCGCTCGTAGAGCGCGCCCAAATGACCATAGGCGGCGGCGACGGTGGCGCCTGGGCGCATGAGCCCGGTGATGCCCGCCATCGCCAGGTCGAGGAGGGCCTTCGCGCCCGGCGCCGCCTTCATCAAAGTCCGGATCCCGCGCCCCGCGACATCCACGGACCAAGTCGCGCCGCTCTCTAGATCGAGGAAGGGGAGATTCCCCGATGCCGCCGGTACCATGGCATCGGCTCCGCCGATTCGGCCGAGGAATCCCAGGGCGGCGCGGTTGGCGCCGAGGACGACGTGGGTGCCGTTGTCGATGACCCGCCCTAAGGTGGGATCGAAGAAAGAACGGCAGCGTCCGCCGGCCAGGCCCGCGGCCTCGTGAACCACCACTCCATGCCCGGCCCGCGCCGCGGTCAAGGCAGCCGCCAGCCCGGCCAAGCCCGCACCGGCGATATGCACGGTCACGAAGCCAACCCGCGCAGGGCCCCCACCACCGACGCCATCAGGCGGGCAGTCCGGTCCGGGCGCTTTGCTCCCCTCAGGGGATCGGCCCCGGCCAGCGACCGGGCCCAGGCGTGCGCCTCGCCTTGGGCGATGGCCATAGCCACCCTCAGCCGCCGGGTCGGCAGGTGTCGATGCAGCCCGCCGCTGGCGGCCAACAATCGTCCGGCTTCGTCGATGGCGCGGGCGAACACGCGGTTCAGCCCCGCCGTGGCGCGGGCGCCCGCCAATTCCGAGGCATCGCTTTCGGCCTCTTTAAACCAGCGGGCGGGCAGGTAGACTCGCCCCAGCCATTTATGCTGGGCAGGGGCCTGCTCGACCAGGTGGAGAAGCTCGACGGCGATGGCGAAAGATTCCGCCCGGCCCAGCCCGGCTTCGGATCCCCCCGCCAAGGAGAAGGCCATGCGCCCGAGCGGCGCGGCCCAGAACCGGCACCAGGCCAAAAGATCGGACCAATCGGGGTAGGCGGTTTTGCGGATGTCTTGGCCCACCGCCTGGAGCATCTGCCACGGGTCCCTGATATCGAGGTCGCGGCTTTGCAAAAGGTGGCGCAAGGTCAGGGCGGCGCGGGCGGCGGCGTCTTCGGCCTCGAAGCCGTCGGCGCCCTCGATGGCCCGGGCCACGGCTTTGAGCCGGGCCTCCTTGCGCGCGCGCTCGAGCGCTGGATGGTCGGCAATGGCCCTAAGCGCGCCCGCGTAATCGCCAAGGATACGGTAGCTATCGGCAAGCTCGGCGGGAAGGATGCGAAACGCCGCGGGAAACAGGGACGCACCATTGGCGCCGATGTCCGGCCCATGCCCGGCAGCCGATTGAGCGCCCGAACCCGGGCCCGGCGCCGCGCTCATGATTGAAACCTTGGTGTCGACATGGAAGGCAGTATATTCCGGGATCATGGCCCAGCACAGGGACCAGAGCACCTGCACTGACGCGGTCCGGACCCATGACCGGGACCGATGGCTTGCCGCCGTGCTCGCCCCCGCCGCGGCGCGCCGCCGGCTGCTGGTGCTGTGCGCGCTCAACCTGGAGCTCGCCCGCATCCCCGAATTGACCACAGAGCCCATGGTCGGACGCATCCGCCTCCAATGGTGGCGCGAATCGCTGGCCGAGGCCGGGGCGGGCAGGGTGCGCGATCATCCGGTGTTGCGCGCCATCGCCCGTCTTCTGGAGGCGGGGCACCTTTCCGCCGCCGACCTGGAGGATTTCCTCGATGCAAGGGAAGCGGATTTCGAAGAGACCGGGCCCAAGGACATGGCGGCCTTCACCGCCTACTGCCGGGGCACCGGCGGCGGGCTTTGGCGGATGGCGGTCAAGGCGCTCGGCGTGGCCGAGCCCGACACCATGGCGGCGGCCGAGGCGGTGGGCGGCGCCCATGCCATGGTGGGCCAGCTGCGCAATACCGCCTGGTATGCCGGCCGCGGACGGGTGGTCTTGCCCCTGGACTTGCTCGCCACCCACGGTGTCCCCACGGATCGCCTGCTCGCCGGCGCGCCGGGGGACGGTCTCGCTACCGCTGCCCGGGAAATCGCGCAGTCCGCCGGGCAGGAGCTGGCCCGGGCCCGGGCCAAACGCAACGGGATTCCAAGAGCCGCCTTGCCCGCCCTGGTGCTCGCGCGGATCACCGAATGCCGGCTCCGGCACCTGGCCGCAAGCGGATTCGATCTGTTCTCGGCCAACACCGAACCGCTGCCCCTGGCGCTTCCCTTGGCGGTGTTGCGGGGCGCGGTGACCGGCCGGTACTAACATTCCCGCCGGCGCGCGCCGTCAATCTGGAAGAATCAGGGCGCCATCGTCGGTCAGGGTAAAGTTGGGGTTCCAGGCAACCTCCCAGGCGAATCCATCGGGGTCGGTGAAGGTTCCCGCATAACCGCCCCAGAACGTTTCGCGGGCGGCGGTCAGGATCATAGCCCCGGCGGCCTCGGCCTCTTTGAGTACGGAATCCACCTCGCTGCGGGTCCTCGCGTTATGGGCCAATGCCATTCCCGCGAAGCCGCTGCCGTCATCGGTCATGCCGGTATCCTTAGCCAGCTCGGTTCGCGGATAGAGCGCCAACGCCATGCCACCCACCTGGTAGAAGACGATGCCTTGGGCATCCTTGAACGATCGGCTCCAGCCGAGCCGGTCATAAAAGGCTTGGGCGCGATCAAGGTCGGAAACGCCCAGGGTAATCATGCTCACCCGTTGCTCCATGAACGTCCTCTTTACTCAGCGGCGCTGGGCACCCTCTCGCCCGCAAGCCAGGCCTTGAAGTCGGCGGCGCCTCGCCGGCAATAGGCGTCGCGCCGCGCCGCCCGTCCCTTGAGCCGGCGTCCCTTCTCGGTTTGCTCGGTAAGCTCCGGGAACCGGCCGAAATTGGCGTTCATGGGTTGGAAGGTGGCGGCCTTAGCGCCGCCGGTGATATGACCCAGAAGCGCCCCATGGGCGGTGGTCGCAGGCGGCGCATCGATCGGCACGAAGGTCCTCTCGGCGGCGGCGAAGCGCCCGGCCAGCAGCCCCATGGCGGCCGATTCGACGTAGCCCTCGACGCCGGTGATCTGGCCGGCGAAGCGCAGGCGGGGCGCAGACTTTAGGCGCAGTTCGCGGTCCAGCAGGCGCGGCGCATTCAAAAAGGTGTTGCGGTGGATGCCGCCCAATCGCGCGAAGCGGGCGTTCTCCAGGCCCGGAATGGTGCGCAGGATGCGGGTCTGTTCGCCGTGCTTCATCTTGGTCTGGAAGCCGACCATATTGTAGAGCGTCCCCAGCGCATTGTCCTGGCGCAGCTGCACCA
>JAPUGG010000249.1 GCA_027292975.1 Alphaproteobacteria bacterium
GTGCTGCGGAAGAAGGGATCGCCGGTCGGCATTCACTGCCCGTTGCCGATCACGCCGACGACGGTTTCGCCGGTGGGGGTTTTGAAGGGCGGCAACGTCAACGCGGCCAAGCTTTTCGTCAATTGGTTCCTGTCCCGGGAAGGGCAGCTCGCCCAATTCCACAGCGCCCATTACACACCGCTTTATTCCGACCTGGTTGCCGCGGGTCTTGAATCCGATCCGGGCTTCAAGATCGATTCGACCAAGCGCGTTTATTACCGTGAAGACCGTTTCAGGGCCGAAAAGGCGGCGCTCGCCAAGCATTGGGATGACTTGTGGTTCAAACGCAAGGGCCTCAAGATGCGGACGGTCAAGGTCAAGATCGACGCCGCCAAGCGCGGTGGCCGCCGTTACTCGTTCAAGGTGGGCGGCAAGAAGCAAAAGGTGCGGATTTCCAGTTCCAGGACCATCGTCACCATTAATGGTGAGCGTACCAGCCGCAAGGCGGTCAAGAAGGGCATGACCTGCACCATCACCTATCCCGGCAATGACCAGACCGCCAAGAGCGTGGCCTGCAAGAAATAGGCACCAT
This sequence comes from Alphaproteobacteria bacterium, assembly GCA_027292975.1. Lineage (GTDB taxonomy): Bacteria > Pseudomonadota > Alphaproteobacteria > SMXQ01 > SMXQ01 > SMXQ01. The sequence continues at coordinate 572 of JAPUGG010000249.1, forward strand.
TGTCTAAGTTGTTGTCATTAAAACAGGAGGAAATCCCATGGCCATAGAGATCGTGGACGTGACCGGTCTCGCCCATGAGCTGAAATCGCGCAAGATCATCATGGACACCCGGAAAATGCACGCTTGGATGCATTACTATCCCAATCCGGGTGATCATGATGACTTGCACTGCCATCCCGGCGACCAGACCTTTCTGCTGCTCGAGGGCGAATGCACCATGAGCTTCGAAGACGGCGGAAAATCGGTCTTGAAGCCGGGCATGGTGGCGCTGATCGAAGGGGGGACGTTCTATCAGCTGGAGAATACCGGTGACGGGCCCATGGTCTTTATGGGCACCCGCACCGGTCCGAATTCGGCCAACCAGCACATCAATTACGACACCCGCGAAGACATGCGCGAATTCAACCGCAAAAACAAACGCGGGACCTATGGCGGTTTCGTTAGTCCGGGCGAAGGCCACCACTCATAACGGCCGTGGCGGTCGGCCCCGGGCCGGGCGCCCCATAGGTGTGTCGCCTTGTAAGCGGGCCGGGCCCCCGTCACCGGCCTACTTCGATTGTGCCCTGATCTCGCGGGCGCGCTGGCCGAGCCGCGCGGCGTCCCCCATGCGTCCGGTCATCATCAGCAACACGGCGTAGTTTTCCAGCGTGTCGGCCACCAAGGGGTGCATCGGCCCGAGCGCATTCTGTCGAATCTCCATAGCTTTCCGGTAATGGGCCTCGGCCTTGTCGAGCCGGTTCTGGAATTGGTACAGCACACCGAGATTATAGTGCCCCTGCCCCACCGATTCGTGTTCCGGTCCGAATACCTTCTCGCGAATTACCAACGCCGCTTCGATGTATCGAACCGCGTCGGCATGCCGACCCTGGACGGTGTAGAGCGCCCCTAAGTTGTTCAAACTCTGGGCGATGTCGGGATGGTCCGCCTGCAGAGCCTTCTGACGGATCGCCAGCCCATGGGCCAGGAATTTTTCCGCGGCATCGAAATCCTTCTGCAACAAATAGAGAAATCCAAGATTGTTTGCACTCTCGGCAACATCTAGATGATCGGCGGCCAGGGCGTCTTGGCGAATGGTGAACGCGCGTATGGCGAACGGTTCGGCCTCGGCTAACCTGCGCTGCATGGTGTACAACATGCCCACCACGTTGAGGGCCGCGGCCAGGCGCGGATCATCCGCCGCCACGACCTTTTCCAAGGTTGCCAGGGCGCGGGTGGCGAACGGCTCGGCCTCGGCGAATTTGTGTTTCCTCAGGTGCACTGAGCCCATGGCGGCGCGGCTGAGGGCGAGGTCGGGATGGTCCGGCGGCAGAACCTTTTTCCGGATCGTCAGGACGCGGCGCACTAATGGCTCCGCCGCCGCATATTTTCCCTGAGCGCCGAGAAGTTCCGCCTGGCTAAAGAGGGTCGTGGCCACACGCGCGGTTTCCGGCCCATGGCGTTCGGCCTCTTTCAGGGCGGCCGCGAACTGCTTTTCAGCAGCCGGGAAATCCCTTTTTTCCAACGCTTGGCGCCCGGCGGCACTGAATTTCCCCCAGAGCCCCTCCTGGGCCATCGCCGCCGGGGCGGTCCAGGTGACGTGCAGCAGGGCGAAGAACAGCCCGAGAATCAGGGTCCTAAACATCTCCTCGGCCCTCCAATGGGTGGCATGAAAGACTTCCGGTCGCGCAGTCGCGGCAGAATGTCCATACCGCAGGATAGAAAGACAAATCTAAAGACTGATTAACGAATCTACTAAGCCTTTGAAATTGAACAGGACGTGGTCAAATAATGTTCGATTTTCACTTTCCTGACCGAATCCTGCCTCGCGCATTAACCGAATAGGTTGACCCATCCTGCTCCCTCACCCGGCCGCCCGGGCCCCGGCCTAGGGCGATTGTTCGAAAACCAGGATCATGTTGTTGGCGGCGACGGGCAGCGCGCGCCTAAGCGTCAGGCCGTGGTCCCGCGCGCTTGCGCCGAGGTCGGCGGTATCGCGGACCCCCCAGGCCGGATCGCTGGCGCGCAAGCCGGCGTCGAAAGCGGCATTGCTTGGTGCGGTGTGGGCTCCGTCGCGCTTGAACGGGCCATAGAGCAACACGACCCCGCCCGCCCCGAGGTGCCGCCCGGCCCCGCGAAAGATCCCCACCGCCGCCTGCCAGGGGGCGATGTGGACCAGGTTGATGGCGACCACCGCGGCCAGCCCGGCCTCCAGCGGCACGCCGGGAGGATCCGGTGCCCAAGGGTTTTGGGTGACATCGAGCACAGAAGCGGGCCGCAGGTTGGCGAGCCCGGAATGCCGGCACCAGGCGTCGATGGAGGTGAGGCGGTCGGCGTTTGCGTCACTGGGCCACCAGGTCATGTCCGGCATGGCGCGGGCAAATGCCATTGCGTGCTGGCCGGTGCCGCTGCCGAGTTCCACCACGTCGCCGTCCCGTCCCCCCAGAAGGTCGCGCAACTGCGCCGTGATGATGCCGTTGTTGCGGTGAAATGCCGGGGCATCGAGGCGCCCGTCTTGGGGCGCGGGCGGCGTACCCCGGCCGGAATCGAGCCTATGATTCGCCATTGCCTCGGCCGGTCACATGGGGGAACATTCCAGGCGGCATCTTGGACGAAACGCGGCGGCGTGGGAAGTGTGGCCGTGCACAGCCCGGCCAAATCGAACCCTTCGACCGGGCTGCCCCAAACGAACCGCGACCAGGAGGAACCCGAGATGACTGCGCGCGAATTGCCCGACGACGTTTACGAGGAATCCTGTTCGCGGCTGCCGGTGCCCAAGCGCGAGGACCTCCCCGATGCCGCCAAGGAGCTCTTCGACTATTTTCACGATCCCCATGGCGGCACCTACGCGGGCATCCGCGGGCCCGGTTGCATTCGCCTTCACAGCCCTGAATTGCTGGTGCGCTCCGTCCCCGTGAGCCGCTATGTGCGTTACGAGGCCGGGATCGCCGAGGACGTCCGGGAGCTCGCCATCTTAGTGACCGGCCGGGCGTTTAACAGCCAGTTCGAATGGACCGCCCATGAACCGGCGGCGCTCAAGGCCGGCGTTCCCCAGGCCACCGTCGATATCGTCAAGAACCGCGAGCCCGCCGAGGGTCTCACAGAAAGCGAGGAGGTGATCATCACGCTGGGACGCCGGATCTGGGAGGAACGGAAAACGGTGCCGCCGGAACTCTACCGGCGCGCCATGGAATTGTTCGGGGCGCGGATGCTGGTCGATATCCTCTGGCTGATGGGCAATTACGCCTGGACCGCGGCCCTGATCGCCACCTTCGACGTGCAGGTGCATCCGGAAAAGGAGCCGCTTCTGCCGCCCTCCTAGGGCCGGTCCCGGGCTGCCCCTAGCGCCTTGATTCCCCTTCGCGACCGGCCTGGGTATTCTTTATGAAGGAAGAAACACGGATCGAAGCACCATTGCGATTCGATAACCAAGTGGAGGAATAACACCATGCACACCAAGAAGATCGTCGATGTCGACGGCAGCCCCATGGAGGTTCTGGTGTTCCAGCCCGAAGGCGACGGGCCGTTCCCAGGCCTCGTGGTGGCCCAGCACATCCCCCTCGCCCATAGCGGCCTGGAAAAGGATCCCTTCGTGTTGGATGTTGGCGAACGCCTGGCCGCGGCGGGTTATGCCTCGGTCACGCCCTTTGTCTTCCACTGGTGGCCGACCGAAGCCGATATCGAGGTCAAGCGCGATGGTTTCCGCGATGACAACGCGATCAAAGATATGGACGCCGCCTTTGACATCCTAGCGGGGTGGGAGAGGGTCGACGAGCTCCGCATCGGCATCATCGGACATTGCTGGGGCGGACGGCTCGCCTGGCTCGGCGCCTGCCACGAACCCCGCTACCGGGCGGCGGTGGTGCTTTACGGCGGGCGCATCAAGGTGGGCATGGGCGAGGGCGCCCCGCCGCCCATCACCCTCGCCGGCGGCATCAAGTGCCCGATGATGGGGATTTTCGGCAATGACGACTTAAACCCGTCGCCCGCCGACGTCGCCGACCTCGACGCGGCGCTCAACGAAGCCGGAGTCGAGCACACCTTCCACGATTACGACGGCGCCGGGCACGGTTTCCAGGATTTCAACAACCCGGAGCGCTACCGCGAAGCCCAGACCAAGGATTCTTGGGAAAAGCTGCTCGCTTTCCTGGACGGCCATTTGAAATAGGGCACCTGAAATAGCGGGCTTTGACCACCGACACGGCCCTTAACCCTGGCGTCGAGGCTTGTTAACATGGCCGGGTTCAGTGGAGTCACGGCGCAAACAACGAAAGCGCAGAGGGAGGCCCATCATGGCCCATGAGAAAATACCGCCCCGGGCGCGCCTCGGGTTCATCATTCCGTCCAGCAACCGAATGGCCGAGCCCAATATCCAGCGCTTCGCCCCCGACGGCGTGGTGCCCCATTTCATGCGGCTCAGGATGACGGGGCCGCACAGCGTGGAACTCGATGAGCTGATGCTGGGGATCAATGAGGCTGCCTCCATCCTTGGCGACGCAAAGTGCGACGTCACCGTGCTGCACTGCACCGGCACCTCCATGTCGGGCGGCTTCGGCGCCGAACGCGGCGTGATTAAGGTCATCGAGGAGGCGACCGGACGGCCCGGCCTCACCACCGCGACCTGCCTGATGACGGCGCTTGCCGCCCTGGGCGCGCGCCGCCTGGTGTTCATCTCGGAAAGCCCCGAGGCGGGCCACGGCAAGAAACGCGACTTCATGGTGGCAGCCGGCTACGACATCGTCGCCGACCGGGCGGCCTGCCTCGCGGGAAGCGATGAATACTGTGTCACCCCGCCGGCCTTCTGGGTCGATCTTGCCCGGGAGGTGGCCACGCCCGAGGCCGAGGCGGTTTTCATCTCTTGCGCCAATATCCACGCCATCGACGCCATCGAGGAGCTCGAGGCGGCGCTCGAGCGTCCCGTGGTCACGTCCAACCAGGTGGTCCTCTGGCACGCCCTCAGGACCGCCGGCATCAATGATGCGCTTCCCGGTTTGGGGCGGCTCGGCGCCATCGCCGAGGTTCCCGCCCGGGCCGCGGAATAGCACCGACAAGAATAGCGGCCCGGCCAAGGCCCGGCGCGTCAATCGACGACGACCGTCACCGCACCACCGGCAAGGAGGGAACCATGGCCATTCGCCGCGTGGTCACCGGCCACGATGAAAATCTCAAATCCATGATCGTCAGCGACGGCCCCGCGGCCAATGTCAGGGAAAACCGGACCGGCCATCGTTCCTCCTTGATCTGGGCGACCGACAGCGCGCCGGCAAACATCACCTCTGGTGAAGACATGGGGGAGCGCGCGCTGGGGACCGCGCCGTAGAAGCCGCTAGGGGCATCGCTGGAAAGCGTTTGACCTATCGGCGGACTGGTTGAAGGGAATGCGAGCCGCTAAACGGCTCACGAACAAGGAAGCCCTGCGTCGCTTGCTCGCAAGAACAGGGAGAAAGCCATGACAGAAAACGCGTCGATTCCTGATTTGTCCCCACAATTGCAGATTGTGTATAAGGATGCGATCGATAACATTATGTTTGTAAAGAGGGAGCAGTGGATAATTACAAATTACCTTATCGCGGCTCTTGCTGGCGTTTACGCCATAAATTCAGGCCTGAAGAACATCCATTTGTCTGAGAAAATTATCCTTACTATCGCCGTTTTAGTCGCCTTCTCCTATTTCCTGTGGTTGCTGAAAAAGATATGGAAGGGAATGACCAAATTTCGCCGCCGCGTTGCCTGGTTCAACAGTAACCGCTTTAGTCCCAAATTGCTTGAAGAGCTAGAACTGTCTCCCGATCCCAAGCCCCCGGAAACCGACATAGCATTTCGGACCTGCATAATTTGGGTGGGTATATTCGGGTTCGCAGTTGTGATCTATTCAATATGGCGAGAGAGTTTACCTACGCTCGTTTCCTGCCTCACCTAGAGCCATTTTCCTTGTCGAGTTTGGGCTTTTTCGGCGGTACGATCTTATCCATCGTTCGTTGAAACTCGCCCCATGCGTCGGGCTTGGTTTCAACCGCTTCCGCTTCTTTGCGTCTAACTGGTTTCTTTGGAGGCTTTGCCATGGCAACCTACCCCATCATCCAAAACCTGCCTGTTGCTCATAATAGAGAGATTGGCCGGCTAATAACACAATGGGCATTGCTCGAATGGAAGCTCAAACAAATCGCCTATGATCTTCTCGTCGTTGAACCTCCGGTCGGAAGATTGGCTGTAAATGAGCCTCGCGTCGTTGACTATGTTACGATGCTTGAAGACATCCTTCGAGTAAAAAAGCTGAAGATTGATGTGGATCTAAAGAAACTTAAAACAGCACTTTCAGAATTAGCAAATCATAGAGATCGCATCGCCCATGGGGTTTGGCTCAAACGCCCAAAAACAAGATCGCCCGACCTACAGATCATCAAAGGCTCATGGCAGCCTGATCCGAACAAACCAAAAGTGAAAGCAGTGATACACCCACGGTCGGTGACCGTTCGCGTTCAAGACCTTCAAATCTTAGTAGCGAAGGTCAAAACTCTGATCGAGATTGTCGATGTTCTAACTGTCCAAGTCAGGCACGCGCTCGCATCATCGCTTCAAAAATCCAGCGAACTACCAGCTTGGCTTCATCCTGCTCAGGACAGTACTCCAGCAATTCATCAATACCCGCCTGGGTCATCTCAAGGGTAACCTCGATTTCCGCTGGATTGGAGGCCGATTCTGAAAGGGGCACGATATTGCTTTCTTAAAGTGAACAACCACCGGCAAGGAGGGAACCATGGCCATTCGCCGCGTGGTCACCGGCCACGATGAAAATCTCAAATCCATGATCGTCAGCGACGGCCCCGCGGCCAAT
>JAPUGG010000025.1 GCA_027292975.1 Alphaproteobacteria bacterium
TCCGCCGGCCAGACCTAATCATCGTTCAATAATAACAATCCTCGCGGAGGGCCCATTGGACCACGTACAATTTCCCTACAGGTCATCGAGCCATTTGCTATTGATGCATGTCGTCAACGAATGCGGCGCCTGGGAACGCCACGGCCTTGACGTCGATTACGACAAGGGCATCAATCGGGACGAGGCTCATATATTGGTGCCGACAGGTGAGGTGGAGTTCGTTTCGGGCAACCACGTGTCCACCTATGCCGCCCAGGCGCGGGGCGACACCTGGGCCTATCTCGGCCAGACCGTTAGCAAGAACAACATCTCGCTGGTGACCCGGCCCGATATCGGCATCGAGACCCTGGAGGACGTGCGCAAACGCAAATTCGGCTCTCGGGGGCGCCATCCGGGCCTCAACACCTGGCTGTACCTGAAGCAGCACGGGCTCGACCCCGATACCGACCAGGTCGAGATCGTCCGCGAGGAACGGGTCGAACTGCCCGACGGCACCTTCAAGCTGAACCGCAAGAGCCTCATGGAGATGGTCAAGGACGGCGACGTTGATGCCTGTTTCATGACCCTGCCCAACAAGGAATTCGCCCAGCGCGACGGCCTCAAGGTCATCGATCTGGTTCCCCAGGACATGGTCTTTTTCATGACCGTGTCGTCTTCCATGAAATTGGTGGCCGAGCGCCCCGACATCATCGAGCGGATGCTCAAGGGCGTCATCGAGGGCATCGCCTTCTTTAAGACCGAGAGGGAAAAGACCATCCAGATAATCATGGACAAACACAAGAAGGAAGGCGATCTCGACCGTGAAACGGCGGAATTAATGTACGACGATTTCGCGCCGATCTTAGAGCCCAAGCTTTATCCGGGGCTCAGCGCCATCTCTAACGTCTATCAGGAAGCGCTCAAGCAGGATGAGAAGAACGGCGATGCCGCGAAGATCCATCCCCTGGCCTTGTGGGACTTCCACTTCCTGCGCGAGATCGACGATTCCGGCTTCATCGACGACCTCTACAAGGACCACCCCGAACACCTCGAGGGTCACGGGGGATGATACCCTAACCCGCCGCTAGGGCGACCGCGCGCTTGGCCATCACGGTGACCAGATGGGCGCGGTAATCGGCGCCGCAATGGATATCGGCCAACAGGTCGTCCTCTGCGATGGTGATCTCGGCGACCGCGTCGGCGGAGAAATTCGCCGCTAGCGCCTGTTCCATCTCGGTCATCCGGAACACGCAATCTTTGGCGCCGGTGACGGCGAGGCGGAACTCGCCGCCGAACTTGGCGACGAAGGCGCCGACCATGGCGAAGCCCGAGGCCGGCTGGGGGAATTTCATATAGGCCGCGGCGTCGGGGATCTTGAAATGGACGGCGGTGATGATTTCGCCGGATTCCAGGGCGGTTTCGAACAAACCGGTGAAGAAATCATCGGCGGCGATCTTGCGCGTGTTGGTTTCCACGGTCGCATCGAGGCCCAGAACCGCCGCCGGATAATCCGCCGCGGGATCGGAATTCGCCACCGATCCGCCGATGGTGCCGCGGTGGCGCACGCTGGGATCGCCGATGCCGCCGGCCAGTGCCGCCAGGGCCGGGATGGCCTTTTGCACGTCGGGTGAGGTATGGACGTCGTGATGCCGGGTCATGGCGCCGATGGTGACGGTGTCGGGGCCGATGGTAATGCCTTTCAACCCGTCGATATCGGCCAGGTCCACCAGGTCGCTGGGGGACGCCAGGCGCAGCTTCATGGACGGGATCATGGTCATACCGCCGGCCAGCACCTGGCCGTCTTCGGCCTCCTTGGTGGTGCGCGAGGCTTCGTCCAGGGTCTTGGGCCGGTGGTAGTTGAATTCATACATTCTCTGCTCTCCCTCGCGCCGCTCAGCCCCTGGCGTTCATGGCCTTGATGCCGCTCTCGATGGCTTCGACGATATGTTGGTAGCCGGTGCAGCGGCAGATATTGCCTTCCAATTCATGGCGGATGGTCTTTTCATCGGCGTCGGGAAGGCGCCGGGCAATATCGCAGGCCACCATCACCATGCCGGGCGTGCAGAACCCGCATTGCAGGCCGTGATGTTCCCAAAAGGCCTGTTGCATGGGGTGAAGCGTGCCGTCTTCTTCCGCCAGCCCTTCGATGGTGAGGACGTCTTGCCCTTGGCACTGGATCGCGAAGATGGTGCAGGATTTGATCGATTCGCCGTTGAGATGGATGTTGCAACATCCGCATTGGGAGGTGTCGCACCCCACATGGGTTCCGGTGAGGCCCAGGTGTTCCCTTAGGTATTGAACGAGAAGCGTGCGCGGTTCTACCTCCGCCGAGACCGGCTTCCCATTGACCTTCATGCTGACTTCGATTGACAAGGTTCCCCTCCTTGATTCGGCGCCACCCTTGATTGGGCGCACCCCTAATGATTGACGACCCAAAGGATGACCAAGGCCACCCCCATCATACCCCAAAACAGGCCCTGGCCACCCGCGACCTTGGCCGGTGCCGGCGCCGGGGCGGCTGCTTCACCGGCTGGGGCTCCTTCCGCCTCCAGATAGGCGGCAAAGCTCTCGAAGAACTGCCTGGCCATCTTCTTGGCCGTGGCATCGATCAGGCGCTGGCCGATTTGCGCGAGCTTGCCGCCGACCGTGGCGTGCACGGTATAGCTGATCACCGTTCCCTCACCGTCGTCGGTGAGCGTGACCTTGGCCTCGCCCTTGCCGAATCCGGCGGCCCCTCCCGATCCTTGGCCGGCCAAGGTATAACCGTTGGGCGCGTCGATGTCGCTGAGGGTCACTTGGCCGCTAAATTGCGCCTTGACGGGCCCCACCACGAGCTTGAGCTTGGCCGAGAATTCGGTGTCGGATATCTTGTTCACCTCTTCGCAGCCAGGAAGCGCGGCCTTCAACGCGTCGGCGTCGTTAAGTGCGTCCCACACCGCCTGCCTGGGTGCGGCGATCCGCTGTTCTCCGGTCATATCCATCAGTGAGTTTCTCCTTCAGCCTTTGCCTGGTGAATTGCACGCCAAATATTGTTGGGCGTCAATGGCATGTCGAGATGTTTCACGCCAAGCGAGCTCAAGGCGTCGAGCACGGCGTTGACGAAAGCGGGCGGCGCCCCGCAGCACCCCGCCTCGCCGGCGCCCTTGACGCCGAGTTCGTTGTTGGTGGACGGGATCGGATTGAATTCCGCCGCCATATGGGACAGGTGATGGGCCCGGGGCATGCCGTAATCCATGAAGGAGCCGGTCAGGAGCTGTCCCGTTTCCTCGTCGTAAACGGTATGTTCGCACAATGCCTGGCCGATGCCCTGGGCGACGCCGCCATGGACCTGGCCATGGACGATCAGGGGGTTGAGAACGGTGCCGCAATCGTCGGCCGCGCTATAGGCGAGCATCTCCACCGCGCCGGTTTCCGGGTCCACCTCGACCTCGCAGATGTGACACCCGTTGGGGAAGCTTTGGTCGTCGCGTCCGCCGTCGCGGGTGTAGTGATAGGTCTCGTCCAACCCGGGCTGGAGGCCGTCGGGCAGCCGGCGCGTGTCATGGGCCGCCTTGGCCACCTCCGCCATGGTGACGGACCCGCCCCTGGCGGAAAAGGTTCCGGCCTCGAAAGTGACCTCGGCGGTATCCGCCTGCAGCAGGTGGCTGGCGATAACCTTGCCCTTTTCGATGATGATGTCGCAGGCGCGGATGATGGCGACGCCGCCCATCTGCGAGGATCGAGACCCGTAGGTCCCCGAAGCGCCGGCCGGCGCGGTGTCGGTGTCGCCCTGGATCAGGTCGATGGCAGTGAACGGCACCCCCATCTTCTCCGAGACGATCTGGGAGTAGACCGTGCCATGGCCCTGGCCATGGGAAAAGGTGCCGCAGATGATGTTGACGGAGCCATCTTCCTGGATTTGCACCCGCATGGTCTCCTCGGGCCGTCCGCCGGCGCCTTCCAGGAAAGAAGCGAGGCCGATGCCGCGCAGTTTCCCCCCTGCCTGGGATCGCGCGGCCCGCGGCCCGAACCCCGCCCAGTCGGAGTTCGCAAGCGCCATGTCCATGCAGGCGGCGAAATCGCCGCAATCGACCTTCATGCCCATCTGGGTGGTATAGGGGAAGGTCTTGATGAAATTGCGCCGGCGCAGTTCCTGGGGATCGATCCCCAGTTCATGGGCGGCCTTCTCCATCAACCGCTCGACGATATAGTTGGCTTCCGGCCGGCCGGCGCCGCGGTAGGTGTCGGTGGAAACCGTGTTGGTCATCATGTTGCGGCAGGAATAGTAGAGCACGGGGATGTCGTAGGCCCCGCCGACGATGCGCCCGCCGCCGTCGATGGCAAGCCTGGCGCCGTTTTCGGTGACCCAGGCGCCGATATTCACCAGGGTCTCCAGCCGATAGCCCAGGATCTTGCCGTCCGCGTCGAAGGCGAGTTGGGCGGAATTGACCTGATCGCGCCCGTGAAGGTCGGAGACGAAGGTCTCCGAACGGTCGCCCAGCCATTTCACGGTGCGGCCGAGCGACTTGGCGGCGTAACAGACGGCGATGATCTCCGGGTAGATCTTGGACCGGGTGCCGAAGCCGCCGCCGGTATTGTCGGAGACATGGCGCACCTTATCGCGCTCGCCGTCGAACAGCAGGTCCGCGACCGCGCCCTGGACCCGGCGCCCGCCCTGGAACGGGGCGTAGATGGTCAGGCGGCCGGTCCCGGGATTCATCTCGGCGATGCAGCATTTGGGCTCCATGGGCACCGGGACCACGCGGTTGTTTGTGAGCGCGATGGAGACGATCTTATGAGCCTTGGCGGCGACGGCGTCATAGGCGTCGGGCGTATCGTTCTGCCAATGAAGCGCGCAGTTGTCGGGCAGCTCGTCGTGGAGGACGGCGGCGCCTTGGGCCCCCGCCGCCCGCGCCGTCACCACCGCCGGAAGTTGGTCGGCGTCGAAGATGATGAGCTCGACCGCGTCTGCGGCCTGGAAGGCGGTTTCCGCCACCACCATGGCCACCGGTTCGCCGGCGAACCGGACCTTGTCGGTGGGCAGGGCCAGGCGCTGGGTCTTGAAGATCGGCGTGCCGTCGAGCTGCTTGAGATTGATGTTGCTCTCCACCCGGCCGACGCCATCCTTTTCTAGGTCCCGGCCGGTGAATACGGCGAGCACCCCGGGGGCCTGCGCCGCCGCCGTGGTATCGATGTGGTTGATGCGCGCGTGGGCATAGGGCGCGCGCAGGAACGCGAGATGAACCTGACCTTCGATGTTGATGTCGTCGGTGTATACGCCGCCACCGATGAGCAGGCGTTGGTCTTCCTTCCTGCGGACCGGCTGTCCGATGCCGAATTTTTCCGTAAAGGCTTCCATACCTCTCAGGGCTATCCCTCTGGTGCTTCCCGTGATCCCCAAGGCAGGCCGTGCCGCGACGCGGCCAAGCCTCCATTGGCCTGGTCGGGGGGGTCGAAGGTTGGGCCGCCGCTCTCGAAATGGCGCCGTGCGATGCGCGGCGCGTGACTGACTGGCCGGATATTATCCATTTTGCCGCCAAAGGTGGAGCAAAATCTGCAATCGGCTGGCAACCTCCGGCGCAACCGGCCTGACCGCCCGCAATCATCGCTCGGTCCCGGTCCATCGCGCCGATCTATCGCTTGAAGAATATTATATAGCCATTTGAAATACAAAGGAGTTTATGGTCATCACTAGGTCCGTCCGGAGCCCTTGGCCGGGCCCGCGCGGCGCCCCGCGAAAACCCGCGCCCGGGGACCTCCTTTGGCGTTTTCCGGGGCCCCCGTTGGGGGTAATATAAGCCGGTACCGGGATCAAGGGGGACGACACCCCAGGAGGACCAGATGACCGTTATTGACGCCGATTCCCATGTCATCGAGAACGACCTGACCTGGGCCTATCTGTCCGAGGAAGACCGCAAATACGCGCCCATGATCTTGCAGCAGACCGGCGGTGATTTCGGCCAGACCAACCGCGGTGGGGTGGCCACGCGGTGGTGGATGTTCGAAACCAATATCCAGCCCGCCGACCGCAACATCAACGTTGAGGATCTGCCCGTGGAATCCCGGGAAATGGCGGACGTCAAGCGACGGCTCGATCACATGGACCAGTTGGGGATCGACATCCAGGTCCTTTACACCACCATCTTCCTGTCGCCCTGCGCCACCGACGCGGCCGCCGAATTGGCGCTTTACCATTCCTACAATCAATGGCTCGCCGAGATCTGGCGACAGGCGCCGGACCGGCTTTATTGGGCGGCCATGGTGCCGTTGGGGTCGATGCACCGGATCCGCGAGGAACTGGAGTTTTGTAAGGAAAACGGTGCGGTTTCAGTATTCCTGCGCCCCTATGAATGCGATCGCATGGCCTTCGAATCCTTCTTCTTCCCGCTCTATGAGATGGCCCAGGAACTCGACCTCGCCATCACCTTCCACGCCGGCAACGGTTCGGTCACCAACAACAAGTTCCTGGAACCCCATAACTTCGCCCGCTTCAAATTGTCCATGGTGGCCTCTTTCCATGGCCTGTTGGACCATGAGGTGCCCAAGCGCTTTCCCGAACTGCGCTGGGGCTTCATCGAGGCCTGTGCCAGCTGGATCCCCCACGCCTTGATCGATGTCGAAAAACGGCTCAAGCGCAGGGGACGGCGCCTGGAGCCGGACCCCCTTGGGGCCAACAACTTCTATGTCACCGTGGAGGTGACCGACGACATCCCCTACATCATCGGCCGGGTCGGCGACGACAACCTGGTGGTGGGGACCGATTACGGCCACACCGATACCGCGGCCGAGATCCAGGCGCTGCGCATGATCCGTGAAAGCGGCGCGGTCAACGGCCAGAGCATCGACAAGATCCTCGGCGCCAATTCGAGCCGGCTCTACGGGCTCCATTGAGGCCAGGGAATTATCCGGTCGGGATTTGCCCTAGCCCTTGTCGGAATCGTGGAGTTCCAGCACGTTGCGGTCGGGGTCGTGGAAATAGAGGCTGCGTCCGGTGAAGCTGGCGTCGCCGTGGCGTTCCTCTTTCTTGATGATGCGGATGCCTTTCTCGGCGAGGTAGTCGATAGCCCGGTCGTATTCGTCGGCATCGACGTAGAACGCGGTATGGATCTCGTGCTTGTCGCCCTGGTTGGGGTCGATGGGGTTCTCGGATTCGGTCAGCACGAAAAAGTCGTCTTCGCAGCTCACGAACACCATGTGCCTGTTCTCGCGTTCGAACTTGAACCCCAGGGTGTCGACGTAGAATTCCTTCGACCGTTGCAGGTCGGTGACGGGAATGGTGAAATGGGTCAGACCCTTCATGTTGATCATGTCTTTCTCCCTCGCCTATGGGCCCGATTATAAGGCCGTGGCCGCGGCTCCGCCAAGCCGATCTTGCGGGGTGGGTAATGGCCGTACCCCGCCATAGTGGAGGTGGGACGCGGGGGCCGGACGCCGTTCAGCCCGCAGCCTTGGCGCGTGCGGCGCGCTTGCGGTCGTTGATGCCGAGCAGCCTTTTTCTCAGGCGAAAGGTTTTGGGCGTCACCTCCACCAGTTCGTCGTCGTCGATATAGGCGATGGCTTGCTCCAGCGAAAAGCGCACCGGCTGGGTCAAGACCACCGCCTCATCCTTGCCCGCGGCGCGGATATTGGTGAGTTGCTTGGTCCTGAGCGGGTTGACGTCGAGATCGTTGCCGCGGCTGTGTTCGCCGATGATCATGCCGGCATAGGTGGCTTCGCCGGGTCCGACGAAGAGCCGGCCGCGTTCTTCCAGGTTCCACAGCGCATAGGGCACCGTCGCCCCCTGGCCGTTTGAGATCAGCACGCCGGAATGGCGGCCCTCGATCTCCCCTTGGTGGGGGGCATAGCCATGAAAGACCCGGTTCATGATCCCGGTACCCCTGGTGTCGGTGAGGAATTCCGAGTGATAGCCGATCAGGGACCGGGTGGGCGCATGGAAGGTGAGGCGCTGCTTGGCGCCGCCGGTGGGCCGGTGATCCACCAGCTCGGCTCGGCGCCGGCCCAGTTTCTCGATCACCGCGCCGGCGAATTCTTCGTCGACATCGATCACCACCTCTTCCATGGGCTCCGTGACCTTGCCGGTTTCGGGGTCGGTCCGGAACAGCACCCGGGGGCGGCTCACCGAAAGCTCGAACCCCTCCCGGCGCATGATCTCGATCAGCACGGCGATCTGCAACTCGCCCCGGCCCGCCACTTCGAATTCGCCGCCGCCGGTCTCGCGCACGCGGATGGCGACATTGCCCTCGGCCTCCCGCGCTAGCCGCGCGCCGATCAGCCGCGAGGTGACCTTGTCGCCGTCGCCCCCGGCGAACGGCGAATCGTTCACCGAAAAACTCATGGCCAGGGTCGGCGGGTCGACGGGCTGGGCGGCCAGCGGCTCGGTGACCGCGGGATCGCAGAGCGTGTCGGCCACCGAGGCCTTGGCGAGCCCGGCGATGGCGACGATATCCCCGGCGTGGGCCTCTTTGATGGGGGTGCGTTCCAGGCCGCGGAAGGCCAGCAGCTGCACCACCCGGCCGTCCTCGATGGTGTGGCCGTCGCGGCCGATGGCGCGAAGGGGTGAGTTGATCCGGCAGGAGCCGTCATTGATGCGGCCGGTGAGGACGCGGCCCAAATAGGGATCGTATTCCAGGGTCGTCACCAGCACCCGGAACGGGCCATGGCGGTTCACCTCGGGCGGGGGCACATGGTCGAGGATCAGGTCGAGAAGGGGCGCCATGGAATCGCGCGCCCCGCCGGGGTCCGCTGCCGCCCAGCCTTCCTTGGCCGACGCGAACAGGGTCGGGAAATCGAGCTGGCGCTCATTGGCGCCGAGCGCCGCCATCAGGTCGAAGGTCTGGTCCTGGACCTCGAAGGGGCGGGCGGCGGCACGGTCGGTCTTGTTGACGATGACGATGGGCTGAAGGCCGAGCGCCAGCGCCTTTCCGAGCACGAACTTGGTCTGCGGCATCGGCCCTTCGGCGGCGTCCACCAGCAGCAAGACGCCATCGACCATGGACAGCACCCGTTCCACCTCGCCGCCGAAATCGGCATGGCCCGGGGTGTCGACGATGTTGATGCGCACATCGCGCCAGGCGACCGAGGTGCATTTGGCAAGGATGGTGATGCCGCGTTCGCGTTCGATGTCGCCGGAATCCAGCGCCTGTTCGGCCACCTTCTGGCCGGCGCGGAAGGTGCCGGTTTCCCGAAGCAGGCAATCCACCAGCGTGGTCTTGCCATGATCCACGTGGGCGATGATGGCGATATTGCGAAGTTCCATGGATAAAGCGGGGGCCGGTGTTTGAACGCTGCGCCTATATATGGGGAAAGCGCCGGCGAGGCCAATGATTTCACCCACCCAGGGGACCGCTAACCGCAGATTCGTCGGACCGCCCGCCATTGGCCGCGGCTGAGGGCCGGCCTGGTCGGCGTCGGGCGCAGGCCCTGCAACCTTGCGGCCCTCTCGGCCAGGGCGGGGTGGGTGCTGAAAATGGCGAGTGCCCCAATTGTGCCGCCTTTGGCGGCCTTTTGCAGGCGCTGAAAGAATTTGGCGAGGCCCCGGGGCGAAACCCGCGCTTCGCGGAGAATTTTGCTAGCGATGCGGTCGGCTTCCGCTTCCATGGTGCGGCTGTAGGAACTGACCACCAGGGCACCGCCGATGTCCGACGCGCCACCGCCGAACATGTTGGCGAAGGTCATGGCGGTGAAGGCTTCGATGGTGTGGGTCAGGGGATGGCGGGCGATGACATGGGCGATTTCATGGGCCAGCACCCCCGCCAATTCGTCGGGCCCGTCCATTTCCTCGATCAATTTCGAGAAGACGACGATTTGGCCGCCCATAGTGGCGAAGGCGTTTTGCGTCTTCGATTTGATCACCGTGACGTTGACGTGGTATTCGCTGGCGCGAACCGGTCCGGTCCGGAGAAGGTGGGCGACCATGGCGTCGAGCGCTTCCTTGCCGGCCATGCCCCGACAGACCTTGGTCTTTGCGGTGAATTTATTTCGAATGGATCTGCCCCATGCCATTTCCCATTTCACGGGGATGAAGCCGGCGATGACATGCGCCGTTTGCGGCACCACGACGAATATCAACCCGGCGATGATGCCGATGATCAGCGCGATCAGGACCAGCCTGTAAGCAAGGCCGCGGCGCGACCCGCGGCGCTTGAAGATGTGTGGCGCCATGTTGGTGAGCTGCCCGACAATGGCGGGATCGGTGATCACTAGGCGGGCGTCGGGATTCTCGGAGTGCATGAGGTTGATCTCGGTGTCGGTCCTGATGCCGGGCGCGGCGCGCAGGCCGTCGTAACCCCAAAGCCCGAAGGACTTTCCCCCCTCGCCATAGATATGGATGCCCCCGGAGTGCACCTTGACGGTGACCGCATGGGGCTGTGCCGTCAGCCCGTCGAAATAGGAACCGTGGTCCCGCGTCCTCCCTGGCCTAGATGGAGCCTGCATCGAACGCGTCCGCCAGCCCTTCGCCCATGCCCGGGCCCTTGTCCTTGCTTTGGTCGAGATGATCAAGGTCGGGTTCGCCCAGGACCGAAAGGTGTTGGGCGATGAAGCGGAAGGCGCGCTTCTGGGCGAAGGGGCGCCCGAAGCCGAGGGTGAGGAAGGTGATCAGCATGTTGCCGAACATCAGCCGGAACAGTTGGTTGTGGTCCGCGTCGAACCGGAAATGAAGGCCGCCATAGCTGATCCAGGGCGCCATGATGGCAAGTTCCCGCGCCTTGTAGCGGGCGTAGGTCCGCAACACGCCAAGGGCGACTAAAACCGAGCCGATCATCATGACCGGAATCATTTTGTTCGGGGCCAATTCTTGCCCGGACTGCTGGCTCAAGAATATGGCCCCGAAGAACAGAAGCATGAACGGGATAAATATGGCCATGGGCTTGAAAATGTATCCCAGCCAGGCCCGCATGTAGGGGCCATAGAGCATGCCGCTCTTGCCCTTGCCTTCGAAAGCGAACTTGCGGTCCCCGAACCAGGCGTTGTTCAGCTTGGTGCCGGTCAGCGAAATGCTTTGAAGGGGGTA
Source organism: Alphaproteobacteria bacterium (assembly GCA_027292975.1). Lineage (GTDB taxonomy): Bacteria > Pseudomonadota > Alphaproteobacteria > SMXQ01 > SMXQ01 > SMXQ01. Next base: position 10,970 of record JAPUGG010000025.1, read on the forward strand.
AAGCAGGCCCAGGGAGAACGGCGTCAGTAGGAGCCAGCCAAAGGCCTTCGAGGCATAGGCCAGGGCCGAGCCCGATTGGGTGCCGCGGATACCCCGCCAATTGGTGCGGCTCAACCGGTAGCGCAGCGCCCGGTAGGAAGCCAGGTAGAACAGAAAGTAGGTCACAGCGCCGAGGGAATAGAAGAACACGTTCTGGACACCCTCATCGTCGCTCCAGTAGTACGCGACATAGAACGAGGCCCCGAAAATGGGCAAGAGGATCAGGAAAAAGACGATGAGGAAGCCGATGAACATCTCCTTGCCGGTTCCGGTGTAGGTGAGGCGGTCGCCCAGGAAGGCGGTTCGCCCCCATAGGTATTGGCGCACCCTGGTGCGGCCCCAGAACCGGTAGAAGAACAGGGTGACCAGGTTGAGCACGGCGATGCGCAACGTCATCGGCCAGATATCGGCGTTATCGCCGTCGAAGCTGAAGCGGTTTTCCGCGACCGGAGTAGCGGCGCCGTCTGCCTCCGGCGCCGTTGTGCCGGCAGCACCATCGGGTACCGGGCCGGACGTCGGTGGGTCTTGAGGATCGGACACGAGTTTCCTTTACGGTCTGTGGTTCCCCGGGCCTCGGACCCGTGATGAACCATGGCGTCCATTTCCCTTGGCGGGGAACAGGGGGTCGAGGTGTTCGGGGCCAGGGCAGGGTAGTCGCCCAGGGAGAGGTAATGCAACCTCTTGGCGCGCATGCAAGGGAAACACTGGCCTTGTCTTGGGAGCGGTTTTGTTCTAATTTCAAACAAACGTTTGAATATTAATTGAACAAGAATTCGGGGCGTGCCCCATGAGCGAACAAACCACCCGCCGGGTTAAACCCACGGCTCCGCCTAAGAGATCGCGGAAAACGGCGTCGGCGCTCCGGTCCGGGCATCGCCCGGGCAAGGGTGATCCGGCGCGCTCCCCGGGCCGGCCCGGTGGCGCGGCAAGCCGCAGCCGGATCCTCGAAGAAGCCGGCCGGTTGTTTGCCCGGGACGGGTTCGAGGGCGTCACCATCCGCCGTATCGCCGCCCGGGCCGAGGTCAATCTCGCCGCGGTGGGGTACCATTTCGGAAGCAAGAAAGGCCTCTATCACGAGGTCATCCGCCGGATCATCCACGATGTGGGCCCTATCATCGAACCGGTGGTAGAGCGCCTTCGGGGCGGGGTCGCCGCGGCCGCCGGAGACCGCGGCGCGCTTTCCCTGCTGGCCGCCCAATTCGTCCGCCACACCCTGACCGCGGTGCTGACCAACCAGCGGCTGCGCTGGCAGCACGCGCTCTTGGTGCGCGAGTTTTCCCAGCCCTCGGACGAGTTCCCGATGATCATGGCCGAGGCGGTCGGCCCCATGCACGACGCGGTGGTGGTCCTGGTGGCCGCGGCAACGGGCAAGGACGCGACGGCCCCCGAAACCCGGCTTTTGACCACCAACGTGGTGGGCCAATGCATGATCTATCAGATCGCACGAACCCTGGTTTGCGCCCGGATGGGGTGGGGCGACTACACGCCGGACAACGTGGAGAAGCTGATTGCCATGGTCACGGGGACGGTGCAAAGGACCCTTGGACTGCCGGAAACCGGACCCGCGCCCAAGCCGGCGGGGGGGACCGGCCGATGATCGCCATCAGGCCCACCCTGCGCATCATTGCCCCCGCCGTGGTCCTGGCGGTCGCGGCCGCGGGCTTCTTTTACCTGCGGGCGACCAAGCCCTTAACGGCGCCGGAACCCGTCCAAGAGCGCATATGGCCGGTCGCCGCGGTCACCGCCGCGCCCCGGGACGTCGAGCCGGAGATCAAGGTATTCGGCCAGATTTTCGCCGGCCGTCAGGTCGAGTTGCGGCCGCTGGTCGAGGGCCGGGTCGTCGAAACCGGGCCGGCCTTCGTCGAGGGCGGCATCGTCGCCACCGGGGAACTTTTGGTCGCCATCGATCCCTTCGATTACGAAAATGCCTCTCAGGAACGCCGGGCCCAGGTCGACGAGGCACGGGCCAGGCTCGGTGAAATCCAAGCCGAACGCGCCGGCGCCCTCGAGCTTCGGGTGGGTGACAAGGAACAGGTGGTGCTCAGGCAACGCGACGTGGCGCGGCGCCGGCGGCTCGCCGCCCGCGGCGTCGGTTCGGAAAAAGCCTTTGATGATGCGCGCCTGGCGCTCTCCGAGACGCGTCAACGCCTGATCGAGCGGGAGCGCAACATCGCCCAATACGGTTCGCGCATTGCCCAGCAGCAGGCGGTCATCGACCGGCTCGAGATTCGGCTGCGCCAAGCCAATCGCGACTTGGAGCAGACAAGACTGGTGGCGCCGTTCGAGGGATTCCTGGTCGATGTTTCCACCGAGCTCGGCAAGCGCATCGGTCGCTCCGACCGGGTCGCCCGTTTGATCGATGCCCGCCGTCTGGAGGTCCGATTCTCCCTCTCCAACGAGAACTTGGGACGGTTGCTTTCGGTCGGCGAATGGCGGGGCCGGAAGATCAGGGCGATCTGGACCGCGGGGGACATTGTGCACGCCTTTAGCGCTACCATCGACCGCATCCAGGGCGAGGTGGATGCGGCCAAGGGCGGGGTCGATCTATTTGCCCGGATCATTGGCGCCGGGCCCAAAACGCCGCTCCGACCGGGCGCCTTCATCGAGGTCTGGTTCAAGGAAAGGCGCTATGAAAATCTGGTGCGGATTCCGCAAACGGCGTTGCATCCCGGTTCCAGGATTTTCATCGCCCGCGACGGCAGGCTCGAGGAACGCAAGGTCGAGGTGCTGGCGCGCAGCGGCAACGACATTTACGTCCGGGGCGCGTTTGCTCCCGGCGCCAAGATTGTCGTCACGCGCTTCCCGGAAATGATCCCAGGGCTCAAGGTTAGCGTGCGCTGATGCCGGGGACCGGCCTGCTGCATTTTTTCGCGCGCCACCCCACGGCGGCCAACCTGCTGATGGCGTTGATCATCTTGCTCGGGGTTTTTGCCCTGGCCCGTCATAGAATCCAATTCTTTCCCGATTTCGGTATCGACCAGGTCTTGGTCGAGGTCGAATGGCCCGGATCCTCGGCCGATGACGTGGACACCACCATCGTTCAAGCCATCGAGCCCGAAATCCGTTTCCTCGACGGGGTCAAGCGGGTGGTCTCCTCGTCGGTGGAAGGCCGCGCCTTTATCGCCATCGAATTCCACGCCGGCACCGACATGGGGGCGGCGTTGTCCAACGTGGAGACCGGAATCGGCCAGGTCACCACTTTGCCCGAAGACAGTTTGAAGCCGGTGATCCGCCGCGCGGTGCGCTACGACACCATCGCCCGGCTGATCGTCAGCGGTCCCTATTCCGAGGCCGCGCTCAAGGCGATCGCCAAGAGGATTCGCGATGGGCTCTTGAGCCGCGGTATTCAGAAGGTCGATCTGTTCGGCGCCCGTGACGAGGAAATCTGGGTCGAGATCAAGCCGGAAACCCTGCTGCGCCTCGATCTCAAACTGTCCGACGTCGCCGCCCGTATCCGGGAAACCTCCCAGGACCTGCCGTCGGGCAGCATTCGCGGGGCCTCGGAAAAGCAGATCCGCAGCCTCGGCCTGATCAAGGAGGCGGGCCGCCTGGGCGAGGTCGAGGTGAAGGCCCTGCCCGGCGGCCAGAAGGTGTTGCTGCGCGAAATCGCCGCTATCTCCGAGCGGTTCGATGTGGACGACCCCCAGGCACGGCGCCGTTTCAGGCCGGCCATTGAGATTCACGTGCAGCGCGCGGTTAACGCCGATGCCTTGGACCAGGCGGAGATCATGGATTCCACCCTGGCCGGGCTGCAAGGCCAGCTGCCGCCCGAAATAACCATCGAAAAACACGCGGTGGCCGCGGACCTGATCAAGGGCCGCATCAATCTGTTGTTGCGCAACGGCCTATCGGGGCTGGTACTGGTGGTCATGGTGCTGTTCGTGTTCCTCGACTCCCGGGTGGCGTTCTGTGTGGCCGCGGGGATCCCGATATCCCTGATGGCGACCCTGGTGGTCATGCTGGCGACCGGCCAGAGCATCAACATGATCAGCCTGTTCGGCGTGATCATGGC
>JAPUGG010000250.1 GCA_027292975.1 Alphaproteobacteria bacterium
CAGCACGAGTTGGTCGCGCCTCATGGCCCGCACGTTGCCGTTCCGTTGCCCCGTCAAAAGGCAAAGCCTCAAGGCGTCGGCAGCCGCTGCCGGTCCATCTTCGAGGGCGTCCCAATACCGCCCGAGTTCCTCAAGGGAAAGCCACCGTTCCCGCCCCCGTTCCGGGTTGCGGCGCTTGCCGAGGGTGGCAGCGGGGTTGTGTTCAATGCCGTAAACTTCTTCGTCGATTGCGAAGGCGAACATTGCCCGGACAACCTCATGGGTGCGGTTCGCCTGTATCGGTGCACCTCTTTCCGTCATGGCATCCATAATCCGCCTTACATCCCCACGGCTCACGGCGCGGGCCTTCACGTTGCCAATTTCGGGAATGACATTGATGGCCAGCATTCGTTCCTGGGCGTCGGCGGATTTCTTGCCCTGGCGGCGCTGGTAGGCAATGAAGTCGACGGCAAGGGTCGTCACTGTGGGGGCCGTGCGTTGCGCCCGCGCCTCGGCTGCCGGGTCGTGAGCCTTGGCGACTTCCCCCAAGCGAATGTCGGCCTGTTTTCGGGCCTCCGCGAGAGACAGCTTGCCGAGTTCCAACCGCCCATATTCTCCCAAGGAAAGCCGCTGGCGTTTCTTCCTGTCGTCGGAATACAGCAGAAAGAATGTCCGCCGGCCACCGTAGGAGATACGAAGGCCCAGGCCCTTCTTCCCGCTGTCGAAGTAGTCAAGCTGTTGCGGCTTCGGTGGGACCGGCAACCCCTTCAAGGCCCGGTCGGTGAACCCGAAAGTGCGTCGCTGTTGGCTTTCCGTAGACATGGTGGCAATACCCCGCGGTCCATAGGTGCAGTTATAGGTGCACCATAGGACCGGGCTTGGGCAAACGCAAGCCAACAAGTTCCAACGGGGCCAACCGGGCTAAGAGCATTATCTTTCAAGGGTTAGCCGCCCACCATTGGGAAAAGACGTGACCAATCAAAACCTTAGAAAAACGGCTTCTCAGCGGCTCTGACCCGCTTAGTCCTGGTTCGAATCCAGGTCCCCCAGCCACCTTCTAAAAACTTTGAAGTTCAATGGCTTAGAGAGCCACCGGGGGTGTTTTGAATACAGTCTGCGGGGACATTCGTGAGGCGGTCTGCCCCACGCAATCGGGGATAATGTGCCGTTGCTACGCTGCTCGCTGACCCAGGGGATGTTGAACGCGCACAAATTCACCAGCGAAGTATGAGTCGTTTGCCGGCCACCTCGTAGCCGCGGAGACGCCTGAGAAAGCTCATTCCCAGCAACGAAGTCTCAATCCCCCCCGATTGTTTATTGACCACGGCGGCAACGTTACCGACTGTCAATAGGCCAATTTTGATCTCGTCCAAGACTATTGGTGCGATGCGGACGACCCCACCGGCAGTAATCGCGCGCTGGCTAAACTCAAGCTCGCCTTCATTGAATCCAAGCTTTTTGGCGTCTTCCGGGCGGAGCATGACATGGGTTGCCCCGGTGTCGACCATGAACTCGATTGCCTTGCCGTTGACCGTCGCCTGGAGCAGAAAATGGCCGTTTGGTGCCATTTTGATCTCGATTTCCGAAGCTTCGGTACGAAGGCGAGAAAATTTTACCCATCCATCTTTGCCGACCGCTCCCATCCGACTGATGTTCACCCACGATCCCTGCCTACGCCATTCGATGACTCTATCACCCTTATTGAGGCGCGTTACCACTGGCGCATTTATATTAGGGGCTTCATAGATTTTGGTGCCGTCTTTTTGAACGTCATAGCGCTGCCCCGGTGCCGCGATTGCGTTGGTCGCCAAGGCTAGACCGACAACAAACAAGCCTATGGCCTTCATGAAGCGAGACAGCATTAGTCCAGCCTCCTTTGATTAATTTGGACCACTGCCTCCCGGCTGGGGTGGTATGTCGGGCGGTGGGCCCTGCCCTGAGGACGTTCAGAGGTCAAGCACCTCATAGCCCGTGATCCCCTTTTCCATGTATTGCCGATAACGGATGCCGCCGCATGCATACACGTTGGAAGAAGTGAAAAACGATGCGTAAGAATCGTACGCGCAACCCTTAGGCAGGGTGGCGCGCCTGGTTGCCCGCTGCTTTTTCTCGGCTTCCGCCCCGCGTTTTTTTTCGGCTTCCACCCGGGGCGGTTTCGCCCCTTTGGCTTTTCCACCATCGCTGCCGGCGGTGCGGCGGTGATAGACCGTGACCCCGTTTTGCTCGGTTTGCATGTATTGGACGCCGCCGCAGGTATACACGTTGGAAGTCGTGGTGACGGACGCATAGGAATCGTAACGGCAATCCGTGGACAGGGTGGCTTTCTGGGTCGCCTGCGTTTGCTTCTTGGCTTCAGCCTGGCCTAATTTTTCGGCTTCGGCCCGGCGCGCTCTTGCCCTCCTGATTTCTCCGCGATCGATGCCAATGGCATGACGCTCAAAGCCCGTGACTCCGCCTTCCTCGAAGCGCAGATAGTAAAAGCCACCACAGACTTGGAGTTCGGTAGGACTGGCAAAAGACGCGTAAGAATCGTAGACGCAATCGGCGGGTAGGGTGGCGTGCCTGGTGCCCTCAAGTATCTTCTCGGTTTCCTCACGGCGTTTCTCTTCGGCTTCCCTTTCCGCGATTTTGCGTTTTGCCCTCCGCCTTGACCTCTTTGTTCCACGCGCATGGGCTTTGGAGAATGTCAGCCCCAGAACCATTGGGGACGTTGGGGGAGCGGAGCCAATCGAAGGAGTCGAAGTACCGTGCAGAGTCACGCCGGGGCCGAAAATGAGGACACAACCGAAAAGCGCGCCTATGGCGTGCTTAACTGCCGCGCACATCAGCGCTCTCCTTCCCAGAGACTTCATATCCATAGACCTCGAATGGGCATCATTATTTAACCCGACACTTCCTATGTAACTTTCAAATCCATTGCGACGATACCCAAATACCACCGTCTTTGGAATTGTTTCACGTCCAAAGCCAACCGATAGCGGAACTGTCCAAGCGCGCGGCGCGACCGGGTAAAATCGTCCCGGTCAAATGGTTCAATTTGGCCGGAAAATGCTCTAGGAAGCGGTCGCGAAAAATATGGTACGGGTCACGAAGGTGTAACCCGATTCCGACGACATCAGGGCGGTAAAGATCAGCACCAATACCGGCGGCGTCAGAATGGCGTAGAGCAACGCCAGGCGTTCCCACATCATGTGCATGAAGACGGCGACGATCAGCCCCGCCTTGGCCAGCATGAAGATAATGATCAAGGTCCAGCGGAGATACCCCTGGACGTGCAAGTAGTCGACCATATAAGAGCAGGTGCTGAGGACGAACAGCCATGCCCAGATCTTGAAATAAATGCCGAGCGGATGCTGCTGGCCCTCAACGTGTGTATCTGTTTCTGCCATGGGACTGTCCTACCACAGATAGAAAAATGCAAAGATGAAAACCCACACCAGATCGACGAAATGCCAATAGAGGCCCATTGTTTCGATGATCTCGTAATTGCCCTTGCGGCTGGTGAAAAAGCCGCGTTGGCCGCGGTCGTAGTCGCCGCGCCAGACCTTGCGCGCGAGGATGATCAGGAACAATACGCCGATGGACACGTGAAAGCCGTGGAACCCGGTGATCATGAAGAATGTCGAGCCGAACTGGGCGGCCCCCATGGGGTTGGTCCAGGGACGCACCCCTTCTTCGACGATCAGCTTGGTCCACTCGAACGCCTGCATGCCGACGAAGGCGGCGCCGAAGGCCGCGGTCGCCAGCAATAATACGGCGGTCCTGAAGCGATCCTTCCGGTATCCGTAGTTGACGGCGAGCACCATGGTGCCGCTGGACGTGATCAGGATGAAGGTCATGATGGCGATCAGGATGAGGGGGATCGGCTCGCCACCGAAGCTTAACGCGAAAACCTCGCTGGGGTGGGGCCAGGCCACCGTGGTCGAAGAACGCACCGTCATGTAGGACAGCAAGAAGATGGAGAAAATGAAGGTGTCGCTGACCAGGAAAATCCACATCATGGCCTTGCCCCAGGGGACGTTCTTGAACGCCCGCTGGTCCGAGGACCAATCGCCCACGAATCCCTCCACGCCGGTCGGCCTGGGGGAAGGGCCTCCGGGTTCTGTCACTACAGTTTCCGACATTTGTTTTTAGACCTCGTTACGTAAACAACAGCAGGCCGAACAGGATCAGCCAAACCACCAACAAGAAATGCCAATAGACGGCGCACAAATCGACGCTTCGCTTGAACTTCTCCGGTTCGAGCCCGCCGTATATCCTGGTGACGGTCCAAGCCAAGACGCCGAGCCCCCCCAACAGGTGGAGCCCATGAAGCGCCGTGAGCAAATAAAAGAACGCGTTGGCCGGGTTGTCGGCCGCGTAATACCCGAGCGCGAACAATTCCCGCCAAACCAAGGCTTGGCCCACCAGGAAGGCGATGGAAAACGCCCCCGCCAAGCACAACCGGGATCTCAAGTCGTCCATCCGTCCCCGGCGCGCGCTCAAGCTCGCGCCGTGAAGCGCCACGCTCCCGAGAATCAGCATGAGGGTGTTCGGCCATAACAACCAAGGCTCCGGCATGGCGCGCCAGTCGGCAACCGCCATGCGGTCGCTGTAAGCGACGGCGAACAGCGAGAACAGCACCGTGACAACCACCAAGAACACCCGCACCCCGACCGTCGCCTTGGGCAAGGCGAAGGCGCCATGGTCGCGAATTTCTCCGCCCGGCCCGTCGGTCGTCAACCAGGGTTTCTGGGTTATTTCCCGGAAGAAGTTCACGTCCGCGGCGCCTCAATGCCATCGGCGGCGCTTGGCGCCTCGGCGTGGTTCTCGGCAACGGCGTTGGAAGGAACGTTCTGGGGGATGAAGTCATCGGGCGCGCCGGGCACGGAGTAGTCATAGGCCCAGCGATAGACCACGGGGAGGTGCTCCCCGAAATTGCCGTGCCCTGGAGGCACGTCGTCGGTCTGCCACTCGAGCGACGCCGCCTTCCAAGGATTCCTCCCGGCGACCTTGCCGTGCCTCAAGCTCCTAAACAGGTTGAACAGGAACACAATCTGGGCGAAGCCGACGATCAGTGCCACCACCGTGACGAAGGCGTTCAAATCCTGGGCCGAGGCGGGGATAAAGCTGGTCTCGCCCATTTCGAAATAGCGCCGCGGCACCCCCAGGAGGCCCAGGTAATGGAGCGGGAGGAAGATCGTGTAGGCGCCGACGAACGTGACCCAGAAGTGGAATTGGCCCATTTTTTCATCGAGCATCCGCCCGGTCATCAAGGGATACCAATGATAGATGGCGCCGAAAATCACCAGGATCGGCGCCACCCCCATTACCATGTGGAAATGCGCCACCACGAACATGGTATCGGAAAGCGGCACGTCCACGACCACGTTGCCGAGGAACAAACCGGTGATACCGCCGTTCACGAAGGTGACGATGAATCCCAACGCGAACAGCATGGGAAGGGTGAACTGGATGTTGGCGCGCCAGAGCGTCAAGGCCCAATTATAGACTTTCAGGGCGGTCGGCACCGCGATGATCAGCGTGGTGGTGGCGAAGAAGAACCCGAACCAGGGGTTCATGCCGCTGACATACATGTGGTGGGCCCAAACGACGAAGCTGAGCGCGCCGATAATCACGATCGCCCACACCATCATCCGATATCCGAAGATGTGCCGCCGCGCATGGACGCTCAAAAGATCGGAAACGATGCCGAAGGCCGGCAGGGCGACGATGTAAACCTCGGGATGGCCGAAGAACCAGAATAGATGCTGAAACAGGAGCGGGCTGCCGCCGCCGTAGCTCAGCTGCTGTCCCATTTCGACGATGGCCGGCATGAAGAAGCTGCTCCCCAAGACGCGGTCAAAAATCATCATCACGCAGCCGACGAACAGGGCCGGAAAAGCCAGCAGCGCCAGGATCGTGGCCACGAAAATGCCCCAGACCGTCAACGGCAGGCGCATCAGCGTCATGCCCCGCGTGCGGGCCTGCAGGACCGTCACCACGTAATTCAGGCCGCCCATGGTGAAGCCGATGATGAACAGCGCAAGCGAGACCAGCATCAATATGATGCCGTACTCAGACCCCGGGGTGCCCGAAAGGATGGCTTGCGGAGGATACAAGGTCCAGCCGGCGCCGGTGGGGCCGCCCGGCACGAAGAAGCTCGCCACCAACACCGCCACGGCCAGCAGATAGACCCAGAAGCTCAACATGTTGACGTAGGGGAACACCATGTCACGGGCACCCACCATCAACGGGATGAGATAGTTCCCAAAACCGCCTAGGAAAAGGGCCGTCAACAGGTAGATCACCATGATCATGCCATGCATGGTGATGAACTGGTAATAGTCGCTCGCATCGATGAACGAGAAGCTCTCTGGAAAACCCAACTGCAACCGCATGAGCCATGACAGCACCAGGGCGACCAGCCCGATCGCGATCGCCGTGCACGAATACTGGACGGCGATGACCTTGGCGTCCTGGCTGAACACATATTTGGTCCACCAGCTTCTCGCATGGTACAGATCTACTTCTGCGACTTCCGCGGATGGGATGTCATCCACTGCGGTTGGTACGATATCGGCCATTAAATCGCCCTCTTTACTCTCTATGGATTTACCCTAACGGTCGGTGCCCCGTGATCCCGTGAACCGGATCCGCCGCCCGCGGCATTCTCAGGTCCCAGGGCCGAAGCCACCTTCGATTCCCCGCCGGACTGATTCTCGGCCTCGCGCAGGGATTGCGCGAACGTTTGCTGCTTTTTCAGCCAGGCCTGGAATTTGTCTTCCTTCTCCACGACCACCTTGGAGCGCATGGCATAATGCCCGACGCCGCATAATTCGAAGCACAGAACATCGAAGGTCCCGGTCCGGGTTGGGGTAAACCAGAAATAGGTCACCGCCCCCGGCACCATGTCCATCTTGGCCCGGAATTGCGGGACATAGAAGTCGTGGAGGACATCCAAGGACCGCAGCAAAACCTTGACCGGTTTATCCAACGGAAGGTGAAGGTCGTCGCCGGCAATCAGGACATCGTCCTGGCCCTTGGGGTCCTTCGGGTTGATGCCGAACGGGTTCGTGTCGTTCACTTGACGGACATCCGTGGTGCCAAGCACACCGTCCTTGCCCGGCAAACGGTAACTCCATTGCCACTGCTGGCCCATCACCTCGATCTCGGCCGCGCCCTTGGGCACCGACACGAAGTCGTTCCAGACGAACAGCCCCGGCGTCAGCATTAACACCACGCCAAATGACGTCAAACCGATCAGCCACCATTCCAGCTTCTTGTTTTCCGGGTTGTATTCCGACCGCCGTCCCTCCTGGTACGGGAATCGCAGAACGCAATAGGCCATAAATCCGACCACGGCGACAAAGACCACGCCGGTGACCCAGAACGTGAGGATGATGGTGTCGTCAATGTACCCCCAATTGGAAGCCAGCTCCGTCCACCACCAGGGACTGAAGACGTGGAAACCGACCGTGCCGACGACCACCAAAATCAGGAGGAGAGCTACACCAAATCCCTTTTTCATTTTTACCTCTAAAAGCCTCAGACAGGCGGGGGGACGAGCGGATGTTTCAATGCGGATTGATCCAGTTCCCTGGGGACGCCCTGGCTAACCGTGGCCCCGAAACCCGCAGTAGCGGCCCCCGACCGAGCAAATCTCCCGACAGCAATGGAGGATAGGTCTTCGCATAAGCCGGCCGCTTTCCTGACTGGGCCGCCGGTCATTCTTCCAACCCCTTATATTTAAGGAAAAATACCTTCGCACCCACCAAATCACCAAAAGAAAGCAGATTCACGTTTCATCGAGCCGCCCGTTTCTTGCCCCAATACCAAGACGGGCTTGTTCCTGCGCGTTGTTTCGCCATGGAATTAACACACCAAATCCACGAATGCGAGGAATTTAAACGCGCCGAGGCGATCACCCCCGGGGCGGCTTTGGAGACGCGCCCGGGCCCCGGTCGCCGTGGGCGCGGGCCGCCGTCAATCGCCCCATCGACCCTTGGCCTCAAGAAATCTGTTGTTGTGGTTTGTATGTACAGGTACACCGGAATCGGTGACAATGGCCTTCAATACATTGCCTTTGTGGTAAGCGATCATCAGTCGCGAGGCGCTTCGTGTCCAACGATAAGACATTTTCAGAAACCGCCGACGCCGGCGCAAGCACCGGACAGCCCATGGTCCGGAAGATCGGCACCCCGGACCTGATGGACGCCCTGGCCAAGGGCTACGATGATTTCAAGGCGAACCCCAGCCACCTGATCCTGTGCATCATGATTTACCCCGTGGTGACCCTGGTTTTCGCCAGGATTGGGGCCGGATATGAAATTCTGCCCATGATATGGCCGCTTTTTTCCGGCCTGGCTTTAGTCGGCCCGTTGATTGCCATGGGCCTCTACGAAATGAGCCGGCGGCGCGAGCAAGGGCTCAAGGTTTCCCTGAAAGACGGCTTCAAGGTCCTCCACTCGCCGTCGATCGGTGCCATCGTAATCCTCAGCCTCATTATGGTCGCGATCTTCCTGGCATGGCAGTTGGCGGCGAGGGCGATCTACCGGCTGGTCTTCAGCGGCGGCATAGCGGTCGAGATCGGCGACTTCGTCCAACAGATCTTCTTCACGGCCAGGGGTTTGGAACTGATGATCGTCGGCACCGGCGTCGGCTTTTTGTTCGCCGTCCTGGTGCTCTGCATCTCCGTAGTGTCGTTCCCGCTGCTGCTGGACCGCAAGGTCAGTGCCCTGACCGCGGTCAGAACTTCGGCGCGTGTGGTTTTCGCCAACCCGGTGACCATGGCGATATGGGGACTCATCATCGCCGTTCTCTTATTCGTGGGATGCCTGCCCGTATTCGTGGGGCTCGCCGTGGTGATTCCGGTGCTCGGCCATTCGACCTGGCATCTCTATCGCAAGGTCGTCGCGTAGCCCGGCGCGCCGCCGCAAACGATCAAGCGGAGTGCACGGAGATTCCGGCCACGCCGGGGAGGTCGGGTGTGCGTGCGGCAACCTCCAACACGCTCGGATGGTCGAGCACCGCCATGCGCCCGCCATCATGTACCTTGAGGCCGCCGACGGTCAGCGTGCCGCCGCGGATTTCGCAGGCCGTGTGTAGGCTATAGGGGAAATTCTTGTTGCGCCCGCCCTGGCCAAGATGCATGTGCAGGCTCGAAGGATGGAACGAGGCAATGAACTCGCGGTAGTCCTCGTCGGGGCATTCGGCGGGGGTCACAAGGGCCGAAGGATGGACACCGCCATGGGGTGCCCGAATTTCATAAGCATGGTCTTCCCCCAACGCCTTGGCGAGCGCGCTCAGGAAACCGCGTAGGGTTTCCGCTTCGGTTCCGCCTTCCACCTTGGCCACGTGGTTCTGTTCCACCGTGAAGGTGACCGGCTGGCTGAACAGCGGCGGCACGCCGATATTGCGCGCCCAGATCGGCATCATGCGGTCGAAAATGTAAATGCCCTCGCAATCGACCGGGTTGACGGCGGGGTAGATGCCGTCTGGAAACGGACGGTAGAACCCGTCCCTGCGCCAATAAATGTAGGTCGGCCGCGTCCGCGGCCCCGGCCCCACCATGCCCCGCAAGTGGGTGCCGTTGGGGTGGGTCAATTCCCAGGGTTCGCCGGCGACGATCAGCTCCCCCATGCGATAGCGGATTTCGGCGATAAGGTCATGGGGCGTGCGCGCCCAGTCGGTCATCAACAACGGCGCCGTGGACGCCATGTTGCGCACCATGGGCAGCTCGATCTCACGCAGGGTCTCGGGCAATTCCTTGATGTGCTCTTCCGATGACAGGTCGAAAACATGGCTGATTAGAAGGTCCGCCTCCTTCATGGCCGCCTTCACCTCGGCGGGAATGCGCCAGACCGTGTCCCGGGTCGCGATGCCGGGCCAGATCACTGCTGGACGTTCGGGCATGTCGACCCATATGACCCTCGCATCGGCGCCCCGTTGCCGCACGCCCGCCTCGATCCAGCCGACCGTCGCCTCATCGACGATATTGGTGCCCCCCCTGAGCCCGTCATGGGCAGCCAGGATCAAGACATGCTGGCCCGCCCGCACGCAGGCGCAGTTATCCAAAAGATCATTGACGGTGGTCGCCGCCTTGGGCGGAATCAGCGGTATTTCGTTCACGGGTTTTTTCCAGTCGAACCTTTTAGAAATTCAAATTTTTGCGGCGCTAGCGCCGAACACGGCCCGCCGTCACCCCCCCATCGAGCACGATCACCGCACCGGTAAGGTAGCCCGCCGCCTCGGAGGCGAGATAGGAAACCAGATGGGCGACATCAGCGGGCGTGCCGCGCCGGCCGATGGGGATATGGGCGAGCGCGGACTGATCCTGGCCTGCCGCCCCGGGGCGGTGGCCGATGGCACCCGGGGCAATGCAATTGACCGTCACCCCGTAGGGCGCCGCTTCGATGGCCAGCACCTTGGTCAGCATGGCGATCGCCGCCTTGGACGCGGCGTATGCTCCGCCCGTGGCATAGGGCGCCGTGCCACTGATGGAGCCGATATTGACGATGGCGCCGCGCCCTTGATCCTTCATGTGGGGGAGCGCCCGCTGGCTGCACAACATGGCGCCGTCGACATTGACCCGGAATGTCTCGCGCCAGGTTTCAAGATCGTGATCCTCGATCAGTTCCCGGGGATGCACGGCGGCGTTGTTGCACAAAAGGTCCAACCGGCCAAAGGCCTTGATGGCGCTGTCGATGGCAAGCGCGGCACCCTCGGGGGTGCCGATATCCCCCTCGACCACTTGCACCCGGCCGGCCCCCTCGGCCGGTGCCGCCCGGACCCGTGCGCAAGCGTCGCCATCGCGGTCCACGGCAATGACCTCCATGCCTTCGCCCGCCAAATGGCGCGCGATCGCGAGGCCGATCCCGCTGGCACCGCCTGTCACAACGGCAACGGGCGACGGCTCAGCCAAGGCCCGGACACCCCCCTGCCGCAAAGGGGATCATGCGGCGAGAACCGGCTCGGGTCTGGGCTGGCGCTTGTCGATCGACGGCGGGGTCAAGTCCGAAGCCTCGAATGCCCAAACGCCCACCTGATCCGACCAGATGCGGTTCACCTCCTGACGTTCGCGCATCGCCGCGAGGCAGGCATCCTGGGCCTCTTGGGTGACGGCGTACTTGTCGAGGAAATCGAGCGGCGCGTCGCCATGGCCGCCTTCACCGGCATCGGCTTGCTCCGCCGCATCCCAATGGGCCAAAGCCTTCTCCGACAATCCCAACGATTCAAACGTGCGCCGCGAGGTGCGCGCCCGTTCTCCGACGCGTTCGATCATCGCCTTGCCGCGCGCCACTTCGTTGCCGGCGATGGCGGCGAAGGCTTCAAGCCACGGCTTGGTGCGGCTCACCCAGTCGCAATAGCTGATCCGCATCTTGGTGACCGGGGCGCCGGTATAGCCGAGGACGAAATCCCTGTCGGCGCCCAGCTCCTCGGCAAAATCGACGAGGCTTTCGTAATGCCCGGTGGGGATGGTGGGGTCCTTCACCTCCTCCACATACATATTTTCGATTAGATATTTCCGGACCTCGAGATGGGGGCAATTGCCTGTGATATTGGCGAGCCACCGCGGAAAATTGGCCGCGAAGACACAGTGCTCCAGGCCATAGACCAAGGCGCCTTCACGGGTCAGGTGGTTGCGAAGATAATCCTCCAAAAGCGTCGGCGTGTCCCATCGCATCGCCTGCAAAAGGTCGAGGATGGCTTCCCTGAATTCTTCGGACGTGCGCGTCATCGCCGTTTCTCCCGATTGCCGGCTTGCAAGACATGGTTGGTTCTAGAGCATTATCCGGCCAAATTGTATCAATTTGATGGGTGCTCATGGGCTTCCAGGGTAGGCGCGGTCCGAAGCGCGATGCGGTGTATCGGGCGAGGGCGGCAACGCACCCTGGAAGCCGTCGTGCGAATGCACGCTTCGCATGACGAGCCCCACCGCGGGCCGGGTGCTTTTATTCCAAGGCGTCGCGGAAGGCCGTTGGAAACTCCAACGGCGCGATGCCGTGGGCGAGGGGAGTTCCGTCGTCGCCGGGCATTCCCCACAGGCATCCTCCTATGGGCCGGCCTTATCCTCGT
>JAPUGG010000251.1 GCA_027292975.1 Alphaproteobacteria bacterium
GTATACTTATGCGTTGAATTTGCTGAAGTCCTTGATCGAGCAGGACGAAGGCGTCACGGCCATCGAGTATGGCCTCATTGCCGCCCTGATCGCGGTTGTCATCATCGCCGCCATCACCGTCGTCGGCACCGAGTTGCAGGATACCTTCACGACCATTTCTGACGCGCTGGTAAACGCCAACGCCAGCTAATTGTTTCGCCTCGAGGCCGGCCCGGGAAAGGGCCGGGCAAAGGGCTAGTGGAGGCACGGTCGTTATCCGGATCCCACTGGCATGACGACTTGCCCCCCGGCGTGTGGTGCCGGGGGGATGTTTCGAAATTTTTGGCTTTGGGCTGAACCGAAACCCTGGTCGTGGGGCGGCATTCCCCGTTCAGCCGTCAAGGGTTCCGGGGCCCTCGATCATTTTTCGGCCGAATCGAACCATTTAACCGGAAAGTGCCCTAGCTTGCCGTGGCCGTCTCGATTAGTCTCGGCGGCCAAATGCCATGTCTTCCGCGCTCCCTATAATCGCGCTCCGTGACGCGCGTCTCGCCTTCGGCGATAAGCTGCTCTTCGAAGGGCTGACCCTTTTTCTCGGCCGCGGTGACCGCGTCGCCCTGGTGGGGGCCAACGGCACCGGGAAATCGACCCTGTTGAAATGCTTGGGTGGGGTAATCGATCTCGACTCCGGCGAGCGGTTCGTGCGGCCGGGGACGACGATCGCCTGGGTGCCCCAGGAAATCGAGGTGCCCCAAGGGGAGCGCGTCAATGAGTTCGTCTGCCGTGCCGACGGGTCGCGGGACGGGCTGAAGACGGAAAAGGCGGCGCTTGCACCCCATAGGGCGGAGGCGGCCTTGGCGCGGGTCGGTCTCGATCCCTCGCTCCGAGGGGGCAGCCTGTCAGGGGGCGAGCACCGCCGTGCCGCCCTGGCCCGGGCCTTGGGGCGGGATCCCGACGTGTTGCTGTTGGACGAGCCCACCAACCATCTCGACCTCGCCGCCATCGAGCGGCTGGAGCTTGTCCTCCGGGGGTTTCTCGGCGCGGTCCTGGTGATCAGCCACGATCGCATCTTCATGGACAACGTCTCCACCTCTACTTTGTGGCTGCAGCGGCGTAGCCTCATCGCCATGAACGGCCGGTTCCGGGATTTCGAGGAATGGTCCGAGGGCATCCTCAACCAGGAAATGAAGACCGCGCAACGATTAAAAAAGCGGATCGAGCGGGAAACCCGCTGGCTGCATCGCGGCGTCACCGCCCGGCGCAAGCGGAATCAGGGCCGGCTGAGGAAGCTTGAGGAGATGCGCGAGGCGCGGCGCCAGCGTTCGCTCGGCCGTTCGACGGTTTCCATGACCGCGGGCGAAGGGCCGCCGGCCAGCCAGATGGTCGCCGATCTCCATCGCGTGTCGAAAAGCTTCACCGGCGCCGATGGGGCGGAGATCGCCATCATCCGCGATTTCACCACCCGTATCATGCGCGGCGACCGGGTCGGGCTGCTCGGCCCCAACGGGTCGGGAAAGACCACCGTGTTGCGCCTTATAATTGGGGAACTCGCGCCCGACCAGGGCCGGGTCCGGCTCGGCCAGCGCACCAAGATCGCCTATTTCGACCAGGCCAGGCGGGACATCGGCGCGGCAACGACACCGTGGCGTTTTCTCTGTCCCCAGGGTGGCGACCAGGTCAACGTGCGCGGCCATCTGCGCCACGTGGTGGGCTATCTCAAGGAATTCCTGTTCGACGAGGACGACGCCAAGAGCGCCATGGGCACCTTGTCGGGGGGGCAGCGCAACCGGCTGATGCTGGCCAAGGTCCTGGCCCAGCCCTCCAACCTCCTGGTCCTGGACGAGCCCACCAACGACCTCGATATGGATACCCTGGATCGGTTGCTCGAAACGCTGGACGCTTATGACGGCACCCTGATCGTGGTCAGCCACGATCGCGACTTCGTCGACAAGCTGGTGACCAGCCTGATCGTGCTGGAGGGCGGCGGGCTGGTCGAGGAATACATCGGCGGCTACGGCGATTACCTGCGCCAGAGGCGGCCCGGCGCCGGTGCCCGGGGGGCGTCGAGTCCGGCCAAGAAAACGCTGCCGCCCACCGCCCGGCAGGCGCCGGCGCGCGACGGTAGCCCAAGAAAGCTTAGTTACAATGATCAGCGTGAACTCGATGGCTTGCCCGACCGGATGGCGGCGCTGGAGGGCGAGATCGAGGGCCTCGATGCGCGGCTTGGTGCGGCCGATTTCTTCACCAAAGACGGCGAGGGATTCAGCCGTGCCGCCGCCCGCCTGCAGGCTGCCAAGGCCGAATTGGATGCCGCGGAGCAGCGTTGGGTGGAGCTTGAATCCTTGGCGGAATCGCTTGCCGGCGGCGTCGGATCGTGAGGCGCCGCTCGGCCGAATTCGATGCTAAATTCGCCCGGAGTGTGACCTAGGGGCGGCAGATGGGACCACAAGGGATACGTCAGGCGATTTTATGCGCCCTGCCGGTAGCGGCCATGGCCGGCGCCCTGGTCCTCTTCGATCCCTTTGCCCAGCCGCTTTACTATCACGACTTCGCCGATCGGCGGGCGTTCCTCGGCATTGCCAACTTCGCCGATGTCGCCTCCAACCTGGCGTTTCTCGTCGTCGGCACGCTCGGTCTCTTTCATTGCCTACGTTTTCGCCCGCCCGGCGCGCGCCTTGCCTGGACGGTGTTCTTCCTAGGCCTGGTCCTGATCTCCTTCGGTTCCGGTGCCTACCACCGGAGCCCCGATAACGGGACCCTGGTCTGGGACCGTCTGGCCATGATGATCGGTTTCATGGGCCTCTACGTGGCTTTGGTCGCCGAATACGTGGGCGCGGGCCTAGAGAAGCATCTCCTGCCCCCGGCGCTTTTCGCCGGACTCGGCGCCGTCCTCTATTGGCACGGGGTGGACGATCTCAGGTTCTATTTCGCGCTGCAGGCGACGGTCTTCGTGTCCGCCGCCGTGATTCTGGCCGCATTCGAGAGCGCCTTTAGGCAAAAGGCGTTCGTGGTCGCCATGTTCGCTTGTCACCTGGGCGCCATGGCGTTGGAGCAACTGGACCACCAGGTCTTTAGCTGGACCGGGGGGGTGGTCGGCGGCCATGCCCTAAAGCACCTCATGGCCGGGTTTGGGGGATACTGGATCTATCGCATGCTGGTGGCCCGGCGCAAGGAGGCGGGGGCGCGCTAGGAGGCTCTCCCGGCGCAATCGATACAGGTGGCGATCGCCGGGTCGAACTCCAGGCGCTTGGCGGCGATGTCCTCGCCGCAGGCCAGGCAAGAGCCGAATGTTGCGTCCTCGATCCGTTTAAGCGCCGCCCTTAACGCCGTCGCGCGGGCCTGGCGCCGGCGCTCGGTTTCCTGGGCCATGGCCTGGACCTGAATGGCGTCCATGCGCGAAAGGCGGCCGACGCTCTGGGGGTCGAGCGCCACCGGGGCTAAGGCTTCCTTGGCCGCCGCGCTCTCGACCGCCAGGGTTACCAGCTCTTGCGCAAGCCGCGCGCGGTAGGGGGCCATGTCCATTCAGGGGCCTCGTACAATTTGTGCTTTCGCCCACAGGCGGGCTTCCGGACCCGCCTTAGCCCAGGATGTTCTTGGCGTGATAGCGCTGTTCCCAGGTGGGCAGCACGTCCTTGTTGAAGACCCCATCGGGGACCTCGCCCTTAAGCGCCGCCAGCACGCATTTGGTGGCCCAGATCAGCCCCGGGTGCAGGCCGCCGCGAAGGTTGGACGACACCATGTGGGGCGACAGCAACACCTTGTCCCCCATGGTCAGGATACGGGCATCGGGATCGACCGGCTCGTCCTCGAACACGTCGAGCGCCGCGGCGGCGATATGGCCCGAATCCAGCGCCTCGCACAAGGCCTCCAAATTGACCACCTGGCCCCGGGAATCGTTGATCAGGATGGCGCCTTCCCTTGTCTTGGCGATGGCATCGGAATCGTACATCTGGCGCGTTTCCGGCGTCAGCGTCACGTGGAAGGTGATGATTTCGGCACGCGCCAGCAGGGTGTCGTAATCGACCCTCTCAACGCCCAACGCGTCGAAATGCGATTCGGCAACGTAGGGGTCGCAGGCGATGATCGGGCAGCCCCAGGGTTTGAGCAGCTTCGCCACCCGGCTGCCGACGCGCCCAAGGCCGACGATTCCCACCACCATGCCGGGGTAACCGTCGGATTCACGGGAGCCCAGGTAAAGCCCTTGGAGTTCGGGCAATCGCCAGGTCCCCTGCTTCATGGTCCGGTCCCGTTCGCGGGCCTTTTTCAGGATGGTCAGGATCATGGAAATGGTGCCTTCCCCGACCCCGCCCCAATTAGATTCCGTCGGCGCGTGGGTGACCATGATGTTCTTGGCGGTCGCGCCCGCCACATCCACGTCGTCGACGCCGATGGTGCATTTGGAGATGATGCGGAGACCCGGGCCCGCGGCGTCCATGATCTTCGTGGTGATCGGGCAGGAGCGGATCGAGGTCCCCATCATGGCCACCGCGCCCTTGGCCATCTCCATCATTTCTTCTTCATTATTGCCTTGGGGATTGTGCCAGTCGGCGCTGCCGAGAACCAGCTCGCAGCCGGCTTCCTCGAAGGTTTCTCGCCACTCGTCGTGATCTAAGATGGGGGCGAAGACGAAGACCTTGGGCTTGGGCATGAAAAGAACTCCCCTGGTTTGTTATTGGCTTATTTGGTTATATTCGGTGGGTCCATGGGATCAAAGGAGAATTGACCGTGCCAAGGCTGGAAGATCGGGTTGCCATCGTGACGGGGGCGGGCAGGGGAATCGGCGTCGCCTATGCCAAGGCGCTGGCCGCCGAAGGCGCCAAGGTCTGCGCCACCGACATCCGCGATACCTCTAGGACCGTGGAAATCATCCATCAACAGGGCGGCGAGGTGATCGGCATCGAGGCCGACGTCACCGACCCGGCGGCGGTCGCCCATATGGTGGCCGAGACCATCGCCAAATTCGGCAAGGTGGATATCCTGGTCAACAACGCCGCCTTCTTCGCCGATCTCAAGCGCGGCCATTTCATGGATATCACGTCCGACGACTGGGACAAGGTGATGGCGGTCAACACCCGCGGCGTCTTCGAATGCGTGCGCGCGGTGGTGCCCGACATGCGCTTACGCGGCTACGGAAAGATCATCAATATCGCGTCGGGCACGGTATTCAAGGGCTCCACCGGGCTCTGCCACTACGTCGCGTCCAAGGGCGCGGTCATCGCCATGACCCGGGTCATGGCCCGCGAACTGGGCGATGACAACATCTGCGTCAATGCGCTGGCGCCCGGCCTCACCATGTCCGAGGCTCTCGCCGACCGCGAGGAATATCAGAACTCGGCGACCCCGGGCACGCGCTGCTTCAAGCGCCATGAACAGCCCGACGACCTCACCGGCGCGGTGGTCTTCCTGTCCTCGAATGAGAGCGATTTCATGACCGGCCAGACCATGGTGGTGGACGGCGGCTCGGCCATGCATTGACCGCCGTGGCGCCACGGTTTGACCCGATAGTGCTCAAGTAATAAAATCCCAACGTTTGTTGCGCGGGAGTCGAGGCCATGGAAGTCACGCCCCTATCCGATGTCATGGGCGCGGAGGTCACCGGGGTCGACCTGTCGGTCCCCATGGACCCCGCGACCTTGGCCTGCTTGCGCGACGCCTTTCTCACCCATCAGGTCCTGGTGGTCAGGGATCAGCACCTGACGCCTAAGCAGCAGGTCGCGTTTTCCTCCCAATGGGGGGATTTGGAGACTCCCGACAACGTCGGCCACACCCATGGGGACAGCAACCAGGTGATGATCCTGTCCAATGAACTCAGGCCCGACGGCTCGGCCGTCGGCGTCGTCGATGGCGGCGACTTCTGGCATTCGGATTCGTCCCATCATGTGGTCCCGTCGATGATCACCATCCTGCAGTCGATCCGCCATCCGGCCAGGGGCGGCGATACGGAATTCTGCAATATGTACGCGGTGTTCGACGCCTTGGGGGAAGAGACCAAGGCGAAGATCGGCGAAATGTCCGGCATCCACCATGTCTCCAAGACCAAGAACAAGCGGGTGACCATTTCGCCCTCCCGGCCCGGCGCCAAGGATTTCTACGAATTGCAGGCCGGCACAAGGGACGAGGTGATCTAGCCCCTGGTCCTCGTCCATCCCGAAACCGGGCGCCAGGCGCTCTATTGTTCGCCGCGCTTCACCATCGGGATCAAGGGGCTGGCCAAGGCCGAGGCCGACCCCATCCTGGACGAGCTGTTCGCCTATGTCACCGACCGCAAACGGCGCTGGCACATCCGCCACAAGTGGCGCGAGGATGACCTGGTGATGTGGGACAACCGATGCATCTGCCACCGGGCGGTGGGCGGCTACGGCCTGCCCGACATCCGCCGCCTGCACCGGACCGTGGTGGCCGGCGACCGCGCTTACGCCGATCAGGAAGCCGCCTAGGCGCGTCCACCTTCAAAAATTCGCCGTCAGGCTGATGGCGCCGAAGTGGTGGGGGGTGGCCTGACCGTCGAATTCGATGGTGCGGAGCACCTGGGTGTAGGTGATCCGGAAGCGCCGGAAGATGAGGGCGAAGCCCAGTTGCGCGTCGCCCACGAGGGTCTTCTTATTCACCGAGTGGCTGTCGGTAAAGGTGTTGCCGTCCAGGAAGATATTGCGCGCCACCGCGCGGGCCTCGAAGCCGGCGAACAGGTACCAGCCGAAACCGCCCGGGGGCGGCTGGAAATGGCCGGCGCCCGGCATCGACGGGCGGATGCGCGGCGGGCCGCCGAAATCGCCCGCGAAATCTCGGCCCACGCGGGTCATCAACCCTGCGGCGGCGTAGGTGAAAACGTAGCCGAGGCTGAGCCCCACATGGGGCGTGAAGTCGGCATCGAGGCCGAACAACGG
>JAPUGG010000252.1 GCA_027292975.1 Alphaproteobacteria bacterium
GAGATGCTCGACGATCTCGGCCTGCTCGCCGAGATGGAGCGCCAGGGCCTTCAGTGCCGGCATTTCCGGTACTGGGACCGCGTCACCCGCGAAATGGTGGCGCATTTCGACCTCGATCTCCTTAAACACGATTGCCGCTTCCCCTACGTGGTGCAGTGCGAGCAGTTCAAGACCGCCTCCATCGCTTTTGATGCCCTGGCGGCGCTGCCCGGGACCGAGGTGCGGTTTTCCCACCGCGTCACCGGGCTCGCCCAGACCGGCGACGGGCTCACCGTCACCATGGAGACGCCGGGCGGGCCAGAAGAGCTGGCGGGCGCCTATCTGATCGGCGCCGATGGCGGGCGTTCCGAGGTGCGCAAGGAGCTGGGCATCGGATTCGAGGGCATCACTTATCCCGAGAACTTCCTGGTGCTGACCTCGCCGTTCGATTTCCAGGCCCACGAGGACCTAGTCTACCGCAATTACTTCTTCGATCCCGATGAATGGTGCAACCTGTTCAAGGTCGCCGCCGACGGCCCGCCGGGCCTGTGGCGGGCGGTATTTCCGGCCGACCCGGAGCGCGCCGACGAAGAGGTGCTTTCCGACGCCAACGCCCAGGCGACCCTTAAGCGCTTTTTTCCCAAGGATGGGAGCTACGAGATCGTCCACCGCAATCTCTACAAGATCCACCAGCGGGTCGCCGTCGGCTTCCGCCAGGGCCGCGCCCTGTTGGCGGGCGACTCGGCGCATCTCAACAATTCCATCGGCGGCATGGGGCTCAACGGCGGCATCCACGACGCCGTCAATCTGGCGGAAAAGCTCGCGCGCGTCTGGAAGGGCGAGGCCGGCGACGAACTCCTCGACCTCTACGACCGCCAGCGCCGGATCACAAATAAGGAATTCATCCAGGCCCAGACCATCCAGAACAAGAAGACCCTGGAGGAGCGTGACCTGACGGCGCGGCGGAAAAGCATGGACGAGCTCAGGCGCATATCGGAAGACCCCGAACGCGCGCACCAATTCATGCTGCGCACCTCGCTGATCGCCAGCGTCCGGAGCGCCGCCGAGATTACTTAAGGCCAAACCCCCGTGATTCTGTTTTTGGGCCCGGCGCCAAAGCTGGTATACTCGAACCCGGGAGGCCGGTGGTGGACGGGCGCCCCGCCAATCCGGTCAGGTCCGGAAGGAAGCAGCCGTAACGGGTTTCGCCCGGGTCATTCGCCGGTCTCCCACCACGAGATCGAAAAACCGATATATCCGGGGCGTTTGCCGGGCCACCGGTTCGGGTTCAGAGCATGAACGACGACAGTCAAGAGACCACCGGCCAGGGCAAGGGCCAGGGCGAAGGAGCGCCGGCCACTGGGCCGGCCTATCAGGTGCTGGCCCGCAAATACCGGCCCCAGACCTTCGCCGAGATGATCGGCCAGGACGCCCTGGTGCGCACCCTCACCAATGCCATCGCCGCCGACCGCCTGGCCCATGCCTGGCTGCTGACCGGCGTGCGCGGGGTCGGCAAGACGACGGCGGCGCGGATCATCGCCCTGGCGCTCAACTGCACCGGCGCCGACGGGACGGGCGGGCCGACGCCGAGCCCCTGCGGGGTCTGCGCGGATTGCGTCGCCATCGCTGAGGGGCGCCACCCGGACATTCTGGAAATGGACGCGGCCAGCCGCACCGGCGTCGATGACGTGCGCCAGTTGATCGAAGGCGTGGCCTATCGCCCGACCAGCGCGCGCTACAAGGTCTATATCATCGACGAAGTCCACATGCTGTCGACCAACGCCTTCAACGCGCTTTTGAAAACCCTGGAGGAGCCCCCGGAGCACGTCAAATTCGTCTTCGCCACCACCGAGGTTCGCAAGGTCCCGGTGACGGTGGTCTCGCGCTGCCAGCGCTTCGACCTCAGGCGCATCGCCGAGGACGAGCTCGCCCGTCATTTCGCCGCCATCGCCGAGGCCGAGGGCGTGGCGGTGGACCAGGCCGCCCTTCGACTGATCGCCCGGGCCGCCGACGGCTCGGTCCGCGACGGGCTCTCGATTCTCGACCAGGCCTTGGCGACGGACGGCCAGGGGGCCGGCATCGGTGAAGACGCGGTCAGGGCCATGCTCGGCCTCGCCGACCGCTCCCAGGTCTTCACCCTGTTCGAATCGGTGATGAAGGGGGAGATCGGCCCGGCCCTGGCCCAGCTTTCCGAGCTTTACGCGGCGGGGGCCGACGCCGAATGCGTGATGGGGGATCTTCTGGACCTCACCCATTGGCTGACCCGGGTCAAGATCACCCCGGTGGTTGCCGACGACCCGGTGGTGCCCGAGGCCGAAAGGGTGATCGGCCGTGCGCTCGCCGAGGGGCTTTCCATGGCCAGCCTGGCGCGGACCTGGCAGATGTTGCTGAAGGGGCTTGGCGAGGTGCAACACGCGCCCCAGCCCATGGCCGCCGCCGAAATGGTGTTGGTGCGGATCGCCTACGCGGCGGGTCTGCCGAGCCCCGCGGAACTGGTCGCCCGGTTGGACAAAGAAGGCGCCGGCGCCGCACTGGAATCTGGCGCCGCCGGGGCCGCGCCGCCGCCGAGCTCGACCCGGGACCCCACGCCACCGCCGGCGGGAGCCGAGGTTGCCCCGCCGCCGGCGCCGTCCCAGGGGGCGGCGTCTCCGGCACCCGCCCCGGCGCCGGAAACCGGGGCGGCGCCGGCGCCCGAAGCGACGGCATCGCTGCCCGTGAGCTTCGAGGCCGCGGTGAGGTTGCTGGATGACGCCCGCGAAGGGATTCTTGCCGCCGAACTCCGCACCCAGGTGCACCTGGTTCGCTACGGGCCGGGGCGGATCGAGTTCCGGCCGTCGGATTCCGCCGAATCCACCCTTGCCAGCCGCCTTGGTAGTACGCTCGAGCGACTGACCGGCGCCCGCTGGGCGATCAGCCTGTCCAGCGCCGAGGGCGCGCCCACGCTTTCCGACCAGGCCCAATCCCTTGCCGAGGCGGCCAAGCGCGAGGCGGCCGCCCATCCGCTGGTGCGCGCCGCCCTGGACGCCTTTCCGGGCGCCAAGATCACCGATGTGCGCGCGTGCGCCGCCATGGCCGAGGATGGACCCGTGCCGGACCCCGACCAGGAAATGCAGGAGGACCAGGAATGAAGAACCTGAGCCAGATGATGAAACAGGCCCAGGAAATGCAGGCCAAGATGGCCGAGATCCAGGCGCGCCTGGATGAAGCCGAGATCACCGGTGCCGCGGGCGCCGGCCTGATCACCGTGACGCTGAGCGGCAAGGGCACGGTCAGGAGGATCCATATCGATCCCACGGTCGTCGATGCCGATGACGTGGCGGTGCTGGAAGACTTGATCACCGCGGCCTTCAACGACGCCAAGATCAAGATGGACGCCTTGGTCGCCGAGAAAATGTCGGAAGTCACCGGCGGGCTGCAACTGCCGCCGGGGATGAAGCTGCCGTTCTGAGGGGCTTTAAGCGTTGCCATGTCGAGCCCCGAAATCGAACGCCTGATCGGCTTGCTGGCGAAGCTGCCGGGGCTCGGCCCGCGTTCGGCCCGCCGGGCCGCGCTGTATCTCTTGAAACGCAGGGAATCGGTCATGACACCGCTCGCCAGGGTGCTCAATGACACCGCCGATGCGGTTGGAATTTGCGGGACTTGCGGAAATCTCGACGCCAACGACCCCTGCGGCATCTGCGCCGATCCTCAGCGCCTTGGGTCGCAGATCTGCGTGGTGGAGGGGGTCGCCGACCTTTGGGCTCTGGAGCGCGCGGGCGCCTTTGCGGGCCGCTACCACGTGATCGGCGGCGTGCTGTCGGCGCTCGACGGCGTCGGGCCCGAGGACCTCAACATGACGGGGCTGGCGGCGCGGGCGAATGAGCCGGAAGTGGAAGAAATCATCTTGGCCCTGTCCGCCACCGTCGACGGCCAAACCACCGCCCATTACATCACCGAACGCCTGGACGGCGCCGATGTCAGCATCACCCGCCTGGCCCATGGCGTCCCCGTGGGCGGCGAGCTCGACTACCTGGATGACGGCACCATTGCCGTGGCGCTCAAGGCCCGCCGGCCGGTCTAGCGCATCAGATCATGCGCGGTTCAGCGCGCCGCCCCTGTCTCCATTTCCCGGAGCTTCGCCAGCGCGGCCAGGTGCAACAGGATGAAGACGGGAACCAGGAACCCGGGAATCAGCGCCAAGGGAAGTTCCTGCAGCGCCCCGGCGGACACCGGGCCCCTGAGGACGCCCAGCATTGAATCACCGGCCATCGTGCCGATGGTGATGGCGACGACGAAATCGGCGAGCCCGGCGGCGATGAGCCAGCGCGCCGAGGCGCCCCAGCCGGCCCTGCGGGAGGTGACCTTGAAGGCGACGAAGGGCGCGGCGACGCCCACCGCGATATCGCCAATCCCGGCGGGAAAGGCGAATACCCCAGGCAGGTTTCCGGCGGCAAAGGCCACCAGGAACACCGCGCCGATGACGCGCCAGCCCTGCATGGCGGTGAGCAGGCCGAGATCGAGGCCGAGGACCGCCCGCCGCAA
>JAPUGG010000253.1 GCA_027292975.1 Alphaproteobacteria bacterium
AGGCCGGTGCGCAGGGTCCGGCGCAGGTCGTGCCAGGTCCATCCGGTGACACCCGAGGCCGCGTCCAGGGCCCGTTTTGGCTTGGCAAAGTTGCCTGTGGGCGTCTCCCCGCCGCTCGAAGAAAAAACATACCCTTGCCGATCCCGGAACGGCATGTCCTCCAACATCGCCACTAAGTTAGCGGTCAGCGGGACGAGATGGGCGCGCCGCCCCTTGTAGCGTTCCGCCGAGATCGACCAATTTGCCATCCTCAGGTCGATTTCAGACCAGTGCATCAACCGAACGTCGTCCCGGCGCTGCCCGGTCAAAGCGAGGATCCGCGTGATTTCACGGCAGGGATATTTGAGCGCCTCGGCGGCCTTCCAGACGTCGGCGATCTCATTATCGGACAACACCCGAGAACGGGGTATTTCTCGGGCCGGTTTCCTGATGCCGAGGGTTGGGTTGGTCTCGACAAGGTCCTCACCCATCCCCCAATTAAAAACCGCCCGGCACCTTTGCAAGGCGCGGTTAGCGGCGATCGGATAAACCGGCTCTATGGCCGCCAGCATTTGGCGGACATGTCCGCGTTCGATCTGGTCCAACCGGATCTTCCCGAGGTGCGGGCGAACGTTGTTTTCGATTTCGCCCCGGGCCGGTTGCCAACGCCGGACGTGCTTTTTGAGGTGCCGGTTGATGTAGTGGTCGCACAAGTCGCCGACCGTCACGGGGAGCTCCGCCGGCAGGTGCTTGCGCCGCTCGGCATCCGGGGCCTCCCCGCGCTTGATGGCCCGGACCGCCGCCTGGGCCTCATCCCTCGCTTTTGAAAGGGAATACGCCGGGTACGGCCAGGTCAGCCGCCGCTGCCGTCGGTCCACCGGGCTTCGGTACAGCAAGGAAAACGATCGCGCCCCTTTCGTCGTGACGCGGAACCGGAACCCGGGCAGCGCCGCGTCACGATATTCGGCGCGCCCCGATTCGGGTGGTCGAACCTTGTCGCAAAACGGCGCAGTCAGCACTTTGGGCATCAGACGTAGAGTCCTCTGGGGTCACACTGGGGTCACAGGCCCCCCGTGTTCGGGTGGTATCCGATGTTACGCCATATTACTCTACACGCAAGGAAATTCAATGTGTTGAGACCCCTTAAGTTATTCTATGTTATCCCCTGTAATACCCCTGCAAACGTCACCCAGACATGGTCCAGCCTGCGGCCCTTGTCGGCGGCCGCCCAGTCCCGGGCGCGATAGCTCCACCAGGAATACAGCTTCTCGTCGGGGCTTGAGAATTTTCTCACCGCGTCGATCCAATCATGGGAGACCTGGAGGCGGGCCAGGCGCTCGACCTCCACCGGCGTGTGGCTGACCACGCGCAGCAATTGCTTATGGGACCAGACATCGGCTTCAAGGGGTGCGATGTTGAGATCGCCCATTAGGATGAACCGGTTGCCGGGGCGCTTGCGGGCCGTGAACCAGGCGGTCACCTCGTCGAGGAAGCGGAGCTTGTGGGCGAACTTGTCGTTCCGTTCGGGGTCCGGGACGTCGCCCCCCGCGGGCACGTAGAAATTATGAATTTCGATCCCGCCGCTGAGGGTCACCATGGCATGCCTTGCGTCGGCCCTGCCGCACCAGTCGCGCACCTCGGTGCCGACGAAGGGCCGCCTCGAGAGAATGGCGACCCCGTTGTAGCCTTTCATGCCGGTGGCATGGATGTGGCGCCAACCCATCTCGCGCAAGGCATCGAAGGGAAAGACCGGCTCCGCGGCCTTGGTTTCCTGAAGGCACAGGATATCGGGCTTCGCCTCGGCGGTAAGGCGTGCGACAAGATCGATCCGGAGCCGCACGGAATTGATGTTCCAGGTTGCCAGGCGCAAATCGTTGATCCCCGCGATTGATCGTGGATTTTAAGGCACGGAAAGCGCCGGGCCCGCGCCGCGGCTTCAATCAACCGTAAATACGAGCCCGCCCACCCCCTCGATGGCCCTTCGGGCGGGGTGGGCGCAAACCGGCAATGCTTCCCCTGAACGAGGGGGCGCCCGGCCAGAGGGGGGTTGGCCGGGCGCCGCTGGCCTAGAGAGCCAGGGGCGACCCTAGGGGGCAAGGCCGCCCTGGCGGAATCTTGCGATCCCGCTTTAAACCGTTAAATGGGGATTGTGGGCATGATTATCAACGAGTCCTTGCGCCTTTTCCACAAGTGACTGAGACTCAAGGATTTCAAGGTACGCGGCGGGATTATTCGCTGTCGTCTTCGCGTTCGGGCGGCGTGAACTCGAATTCCTTGGCGTCGATCTTGCCGTTGAATTGGGGATTTTCCAACGCCACCCTGGTCTCGCCACCGCGACCGTCGACGATGGTCCATTGCCGCAAGCTCAATGGTTTTTCGCCGAAGACAAGGGTCAGCGCGCCGCTCTCGGGCGCATCGCGCCGGACCATGGTGACGCGGATGACGCCTTTCCCCCGATCTAGGTCCCGCACCATCACGTCACCGCCAAGTTGGATCCTGGGCCGCACCAAAAAGCCCGCCAGGCTGTCGTTAAGAGAGGTATAGCTCGATGCCTCCAGCTCCTTGTCGTAGAGCATCAGCCAGCTGCCCTCGGTGACGATGAGAACCGGCACCGGAGGGTCGTAATCGATGCGCATCTTACCCGGCCGCGACATCAGCACGGTGCCCCGCGCGATATCGCCGGCGGGAGAGATTTGCAGGAAGCGGGCGCGCAGGGTGGTTATGGAATTGAGGTATCGTTCGATGCGGGCCGTGATGTCGGCCCGGGTCTCCATCCCCTGGGCGAGGGCGGTGCCCGGCAACGCGCCGGAGACCATGGGCGCGGTGAACGGAATCGCCGCCAAAAGGGCGAGGGCGGCGCGGATCGGGACAAGGCGGCGGGCGGGGCGTGTCATGGGCGCAAGCTAAAGGCGGGATGGGGCCGAATTATGACGCGGTCATGCCCCGGAACCCGGCAGGACCGCGCGCTTGCCGGCGTGATTGGCCTGGCTGACGACCCCTTCCGCTTCCATCTGGTCCATGATGCGTGCCGCCCGATTGTAGCCGATCTGGAGGTGACGCTGGATGAAACTGGTCGATGCGCGGCGCTCGCGAAGCACCAGCGCCACCGCTTGGTCGTAGAGCGCGTCGCCGAAATCCGACCCCGGGACCTCGAGCGCCGCCGCGTCGTCCTCGGTGACGGCGTCCAGGTATTCGGGTTCACCCTGGGCCTTGAGCACGGCGACCACCTGTTCCACTTCCGAATCGGAAACCAAAGGCCCGTGGACGCGGGTGATGCGCCCGCCGCCCGCCATATAGAGCATATCGCCGTGGCCGAGAAGCTGTTCGGCGCCGCCCTGGCCCAGGATGGTGCGGCTGTCGACCTTGGAGGTCACCTGGAAGCTGATTCGGGTCGGGAAGTTGGCCTTGATGGTGCCGGTGATGACGTCCACCGACGGCCGCTGGGTGGCCATGATGATATGGATGCCCGCGGCCCGCGCCATTTGGCTGAGGCGCTGCACGGCGCCCTCGATTTCCTTGCCCGCCACCAGCATCAGGTCGGCCATTTCGTCCACCACGACGACGATCAGGGGCAGCGGTTTGAGGTCGAGCTCCTGGTCTTCCATGATCGGCTTGCCGGTCTCGGGATCATAGCCGGTATGGACCGGCCGGATCATCGGATCGCCCTTGCGGCGGAGCTCGGCCAGGCGCTGGTTGAAGCTGGCGATGTTACGCACGCCTAGTTCGGACATGGCGCGATAGCGGTTCTCCATCTCCTTCACGGTCCAACGCAACGCCACCACCGCCTTGCCCGGTTCGGTGACGACCGGGCACAGCAAATGAGGAATGTCGTCATAGACCGAGAGTTCCAGCATCTTGGGATCGATCAAGATGAAGCGGCATTCGTCGGGGGTCAGGCGGTAGAGCAGCGATAGAATCATGGTGTTGATGGCCACCGACTTGCCCGATCCGGTGGTGCCGGCGATCAGCAAATGCGGCATGCGCGAAAGGTCCGCCATCACCGGGGCGCCGCCGATGTCCTTGCCCAATACCAAGGTCAGCTTCGATGCGGTGCGTTCATAGCTTTCCGAAGACAGAAGTTCGCGCAGGAAGACCGTTTCCCGGCGCACGTTGGGCAGTTCGATGCCGATCACGTTGCGGCCGGGGACGACGGCGATGCGCACGCTGACGGCGCTCATGGACCGCGCGATATCGTCGGCGAGCCCGATCACCCGCGACGACTTGATCCCCGCCGCCGGCTCCAACTCATAGAGGGTGACCACCGGCCCCGGCCGCACCTTGAGGATATTCCCTTGGACGCCGAAATCCTCGAGCACACCCATCAGCAGCCGGGCATTGGCCTCCAAGGACTCCTTGCTCTGCTCCATCCCCGAAATGGCTTCCCCGCCGTGGTCCAGGAGGTCGAGGGAGGGAAGCTCGTAATCGCCCTCGAGCACCAGGTTGAGCGTGGTCTGGCGCGCCGCCGTCGCGCGGCGTCCCGGCCGGGTGTGCCCCATCCTCGGTGCGACGAGGCCGTCGGCCTCGGCGCCCATCGGTGGGCTCGGCGCGCCCCGAACTTGGTTTGCTTCCGGGGCTAGGTCGGCCGCGGCCAGTGGGCGCCGCCCCCGCAAATCCGGCATCTGCGGTTCGATCCGCGCCTTGCGTGTGGCCATGCCGCGTTGCACCGTTGCCGTGATGCCGCGGCCCGCGTTCAAGCCGGCGGAGGCGCCTCTTCCCGCCAAGCGGCCCCCGGCCTTGGCGCCGCGCCAGGCGAACCGTCCGCCGCTGCGCCATTCGGAAAGAGAGAAACCGAGGACGTAGGCGAGCACCCCGAACCCGGCGAGGAGGATCGGCAGACTCACGAGAAGGATATCCCCGCTAAGGCCGATCCCGCCGATAAACCCGATGGTTTCCCGCAGCGCCATGTCGCCCAGATACCCCCCAAGGCCGGAACGTTGGCCCCAGCTTTCGGGCGGCGGGATGCCGGCCGCGCCGGTGGCGACCAGCGACAAGGCCAGGGGCAAAAGCGCGATCCTGAGCCACAACGTCCCCATGGCCTTCCCCGCCATGACCCGGGACCCCCAGGAGACCAGGACCAACCCCGGCAGCAGCGCGACCGTGCCGATGGTCTGCAAGCCAAGATCGGCGATCACCGCCCCCCATGGGCCCATCAGATTGGACACCGGCCCATCGACCGCCTTGTTGAGGGACGGATCGTCCGACGAAAAACTGAAAATCGCGGCAAGCAACGCCATGCCGGCGACCAGCACCGCCAAGCCGCCGGCCGCCACCGCGCGACGGCGCAGGAAGGCGTTGGCGCCTTGGGGAAGGAACGGGGTTCTCCCGGTATCCGAAGATGTTCGCGCCATATCCTCGTCGCCCTGCTAGACGGCCCTAGACTAAACCAGATTTTGGGGGTCTAGAGCATTTTCCCACCAAATGGAACCGTTTGACCGGAAAGTGCCCCCTGGATCACACGCGCGCGGGGTCGCTAACCTCTTGAATCTGGACATTGAAGGCGATGGAGATGCGCCCGCCGGTGCCATGGAAGGGATGGACCTGGTGGTTCAGCCAAGAGGGGAACACGACCATGGCCCCCGGTAGCGGGTCGACCAAGCAGCGCGCGCCCGTGCTATATCCTCCGATACCGAAGAGCCCGACGCCGTTGCGCGGATCGAGCAGTTCCAACCGGCCATTGAAGCGATCGTCGGTGTCGGGATCGCCCGTCGCCACGTAATAGGTGCCCGACCAAACGTGGTTGGGGTGGTTGTGCACGAGGTTGTAAGAGCGGTCGCGGTTGACATTGGCCCATCCCTTGAGCCCAAAGTCGAGCTTGCGGTCACCGATTTGCTCGGCCATGGTGACGCGTGTCATTTCCATGACCATGCGCACCACGCGCTCCCGGACCGTCCGGACACAATCCGCATCCCACGAAAAAAAGTCCGACTTCGAGTGCCAGCCGCCGACATTGGAATGTTGCACGCCCCCTTCCCCGGCTTCCCTGGCAAGCACCAGCGTCCCAAGCTCCGCGTTGACGGCTTCGCTGTCGGGCCACTGGTGAACGGCAACCGGAGTCCCGAACACCATGGCCAGGTTCTTAGAAAGGTCGAGGCTGCCGGGGCCCTGCCCGGTAAGCGGCGATTGCGCCGATGAGACGGTGTTCATGGTGTACGGCCTCGAAAGGGCATGTCGGACGATCGGCTGCCGCAAATCTAGAGCACTTTCCGGCCAAATTGAATCAATTTGATGAACCCCGCAGTGTGCACGGGGGACGCGCGGCGGCGGCCCCGTCGATGGGGCCGCCGCCGCCGGGCTGAAAGCCCGAGGCCGTTACAGGAGGTAGCCGCGCTCGCCGTGGGTGCGCACGTCGAGCCCCTCGAGCTCTTCCTCGTGCTCAACCCTGAGCCCCACCAGGGCCTTGACCACCTTGACGATGATGAAGGTGGCGACCGCCGTCCATGCGACCGTCGCCACCACGCCCACCGCCTGGATCCCCAACTGGCCGATGATGGTCAGCTTGGACGCGCCGAGGCCGCCCAGGGCCGCCGCGCCGAACACCGCCGTCAGCAGGGTGCCGGTGCAGCCGCCGACGCCGTGGACGGCCATCACGTCAAGGGCATCGTCGACGCCGCACCGCGCCTTGATCACGCCCACGGCGACATAACAGAGCGAGCCGGCGGCGATGCCGATGGCAAGCGCGCCCAGGGGGCCGACGAAACCCGACGCCGGGGTGATGGTGGCGAGCCCGGCGATGGCGCCGGTGGCGATGCCCACCAGGGTGGGCTTGCCGTGCCCGATCCATTCGATAAGCATCCAGGTCAGCGCCGCGGTGGCCGCGGAAATATGGGTGACGGTAATGGCCATGCCGGCGGCGCCGTCC
Organism: Alphaproteobacteria bacterium; assembly: GCA_027292975.1. GTDB lineage: Bacteria > Pseudomonadota > Alphaproteobacteria > SMXQ01 > SMXQ01 > SMXQ01. Next base: position 6,839 of record JAPUGG010000253.1, read on the forward strand.
GCCGCCAGCGCCGAGCCGCCGTTGAAACCGTACCAGCCGACCCACAACATGGCGGCGCCCATCATCACCATGCCGGGGCTATGGGGCGGCTGCACCTCGCCGGGGAAGCCGCTCCGGCCGCCCAGTTCACGGGCGATGACGAAGGCGGCGACGCCACAGGTGGCGTGCACCACCAGCCCGCCGGCGAAATCCTGCACGCCCATGGCGCCGAGCCAACCGCCGCCCCAGACCCAATGGGCGATGGGGGCGTAGACGAAGATCAGCCACAGGATGGTGAATAGGGCCATGGCGGAAAACTTGATGCGCTCCACATAGGCGCCGACGATCAGCGCCGGGGTGATGATGGCGAAGGTCATCTGGAACATGAAGAAGACATTTTCGGGGAGGTGTGGCGCCGCGGTGGCCGGTGTGTCGGTGCCGATGCCGATAAGGAAGGCCTTGCCGAGCCCGCCGATAGCGCCGTTGAGGTCGCCGCCGTCGCCGAAGGCGAGGGAATAGACCCCCACCAGCCACAGCAGCGAAACGATGCAGGTGATGGTGAAACATTGCATCAGCACGCTGAGCACGTTTTGGGCCCGCACCAGGCCGCCGTAGAACAGCGCCAGCCCCGGCAGGGTCATGAACAGCACCAACGCCGTCGAGGTCAAAATCCAGGCCGTGGCAGAGGGATCGAGCTTGACCGTCCCCTGGGCCAGGGCCTCGGGCACGCCGATCAAGGCCAGTGCCGCGGCGCCCATGAAGAGAGTGATAATGATTCGCTTTGCCGACATTCCTTTTCCCCTTGTTTCTTCTTCTGGTCTCGATGGGGCCGCCAGTCCCTTGGGGCCTCCGCCTGATGGGCCCGGCCCGCCATGCGGTCTTGCCGGCGGCCGTTCCCGGTTGATCAATATTTGTGCAATTTGCCGGTGGGCCGGTCGGCCGAGGGACCCCGCTCCGGTGTCGCAAGGGCGCCCTGACACCCGGATAATCCACCGATTTCCGCCTTTTTACCCCCGATTCTTCGTTCTTCCAACGGCGCCGGGTGGTTGGCCCGATCGACTTTTTAACGTGCCGTTGGACTCCCACTTTCAAGGGCCGTGCCGGATTTGGTAAAAGTGTTATTTCTCAATGAATTAACGATTTATGGTGGGGGAGCCGAAGGCGGCGCGCGGCGCTTCACGGGGGCCAATGCCTAGAATTTATGCAAATCCCCTCAAAAGCCCGGTCAATAGCCCGAAAAAAGGCCCGGAAGATAAGGTCTTCCGGGCCGGTCCTCGAACAAGGGGGACAAGGCATGCCCCCGGGGGTTCCGGTCCCGCGACGGCGGGGCCGGAGATGGTTTAGTGGACGCTTTCGCCGTGCAGCGAGAGGTCGAGGCCCTCGCGTTCGTCTTCTTCGTTGACGCGCAGGCCGATCACCAGGTCGATGACCTTGAGGATCGCCGCCGTGGCGATGGCGCACCAAAGGATGGTGAAGAAGATGCCCTGGCACTGAATCCACAGTTGGCCGGCATTTCCTTCCAGCACGCCGGCGGTGCCGCCGATGGCCTTGACCGCGAAAACCCCGGTCAGCAGCGCGCCGACGATGCCGCCGATGCCGTGGATGCCGAAACAGTCCAGGGAATCGTCATAGCCCATCTTCTGCTTGAGGGTGGTCGCCGCCCAACAGCAGACGACGCCGCCGGCGATGCCGATGGCGAGCGCGCCCATGGGACCGACGTAACCCGATGCCGGGGTGATGGCGACCAGACCGGCCACCGCGCCCGAGACGATGCCGAGCACCGAAGGCTTGCCGCGCAGCGCCCATTCGACGAACATCCAGGACAACGCGGCGGCGGCCGTGGCGATCTGGGTGACCGCCATGGCCATCCCGGCGGTGCCGTTGGCCGCCACCGCCGAGCCGGCGTTGAAGCCGAACCAGCCGACCCACAAGAGCGACGCGCCGATCACCGAAAGGGTCAGGTTATGGGGCGCCATGTTCTCTGTGCCATAGCCGCTGCGCTTGCCCAGCATGATCGCGGCCACCAGGCCGGCGATGCCGGCGTTGATGTGGACCACGGTGCCGCCGGCGAAGTCGAGCACGCCCCACTGGCTGAGGAAGCCGCCGCCCCAGACCCAGTGGGTGATCGGCGCGTAGACCACGATCGACCACAGCCCCACGAACCACAGCAACGACGAGAACTTCATGCGGTCGGCCAGCGAACCGGCGATCAGCGCCGGGGTGATGATGGCGAAGGTCATCTGGAAGATCACGAACACCGATTCGGGTATCGTGCCGGCGAGGGTGCCCACTTCCATGTGCTTGAGCATGGCCTTGGAAAAATCGCCCACATAGGCGTTGCCTTCGCCGAAGGCGAGGGAATAGCCTACCGCCATCCAGACGATGGTGATCAGGCAGGTGATGGCGAAACTCTGCATCACCGTGGCCAGCACGTTCTTCTTGCGGACCATGCCGCCGTAAAACAGCGCGACGCCGGGAATGGTCATCAATAGGACCAGCGCGGTCGCTGTCAGCATCCAGGCGGTATCGCCGGTATCGAGTTTTGGCGCGGCCTGGGCGAAGGCGTCGCCGGCCTGGGCGAGAACCCCGATCAGGGCCGCGGCAATCCCGCCGAAAAGACGTTTGGGACTAAACATGGATCTCTCCTATTGTCATTTTTAAAGGGCTTCGCCGTCGGTCTCGCCGGTCCGGATACGCACCGCGGAGACGATTTCGGACACGAAAATCTTGCCGTCGCCGATCTTCCCGGTGGCCGCCGCCGCCTTGATGGCTTCCACCACCTGGTCGGCGATCTGATCGCTGACGGCGACCTCGATCTTCGTCTTGGGAAGGAAGTCGATGGCGTATTCCGCGCCCCGGTAAATCTCCGTATGGCCCTTCTGTCGGCCGAATCCTTTCACCTCGCTCACGGTCATGCCCTGGACGCCGGCTTCCGCAAGGGCGTCGCGAACCGGATCGAGCATGAACGGCTTGATGATCGCCATGATCATTTTCATCATCGTTACCCCTTTATTGTTTGCGTTGCCCCGGGGGGACCCCAGGAACAATTCAATTGCCGTGCCGGTTTAGGGGTGTTTTTAAAACACGTTTAAAATCAACCGATTGCCAGGATCAACGGGGCATTGTGAGGGAGATTAGCCGGGCGCGGGCCGCCAATATGCCTATTATTTAGCCGTTATTAAGTTACTGCCTAATGTTTAACCCTTAAATCGCGCTTTACCAACGTCCCGGGCTGATGGAAACTCACCGCCATGGGCGATCACGCCGAGATGATGGGCGATATACGAGCCGAGGTGACGGTGGTCGGCGGCGGCATGGCGGGGTTGACCCTGGCCTTGGCGCTGGCCTCCGCCGGCCTCAAAGTCTGCGTGATCGAGCGCGCCGACCCCGCGCGCTGGGCCGATCAGGCCTTCGACGGCCGGGTGTCGGCGATCTCCGCCGGTTCGCGCCGGGTTTTCGAAACCTTGGGCCTGTGGCGGGCGATGGCGGTGGAGGCCGCGCCGATCCTCGATATCCGCGTCACCGACGACGATCAGCCGTTCTTTCTTCACTTCGACCATGGCGAGCTCGGTCTAGGCCCTCTGGGCCATATCGTCGAAAACAGGGTGATCCGGGCGGCGCTTCTCGGCGCGGTGGATCGCTCCCCGTCCTTGGCGCTGATCGCGCCCCGGGGAGTCGCCGGCATCGAACGCGACGGGAGGGAAGCGGCGGTGATCCTCGATGACCGGCGCGCCGTCACGGCGCCGCTGGTGGTGGGGGCCGATGGGCGGGCCTCGGCCGTGCGCGACGGCGCGGGCATCAACCAGACGGAATGGCGCTACGACCAAGCGGCGATCGTCACCACGGTGACCCACCAAAGGCCCCATGAGGGCGCGGCCTGGGAAAGGTTTCTCACGCCCGGGCCCTTCGCCATCCTGCCGATGACCGATGATGATGCCGGCCGCCATCGCTCATCCATCGTCTGGACCGAGCAGAGCGATCTGGTGCCGGCGTTGCTGGATCTCGGCGCCGCCGATTTCAATGGGGCGCTGGGCGAGCGCTTCGGCGACCATCTGGGCGCCGTTTCCGCCATCGGGCCGCGCTGGTCCTATCCCTTGGGGTTGTCCCTGGCCGAGTCCTATATCGCCGACCGCCTGGCGTTGATCGGCGATGCCGCCCATGCCATCCATCCCATTGCCGGCCAGGGGCTCAATCTCGGCATCCGCGATGCCGCCGCCCTGGCCGAAATTGTCGTCGATGCCGCCCGCCTGGGACTGGATTTTGGGATGAAGACGGTGCTCGAGGATTATCAGCGCTGGCGGCGCTTCGACATCGTCGCGCTCGCGGCCACGACCGATCTCCTCAATCGGCTGTTTTCCAACGCCTTCGGGCCGCTTCGCCTCATTCGCGGTCTCGGTTTAGCGGCGGTCAACCGGTTCGGCCCGGCCCGGCGTCTGTTCATGCGCGAGGCCATGGGCCTGAGCGGCGACCTGCCGCGATTGGTGCGGGGTGAAGCGCTCTAATCGCGGCTCAGTCCTTCCCGCGCCAGGGCGTCGAGGTAGCCCCGCCACTTGATGTCTTCCTGATCGCCCAATTCATGGAAATAGGCCCAGGAATAAATGCCGGTGTCGTGGCCATCGTCGAAAACGATGCGGAGCGCGTAATTACCGACGGCCTCAAGCGCGGTGATGCCAACGCCGCGTTTGCCGGGAACCGTCACCGTCTGGCCCGGTCCATGGCCCTGAACCTCCGCCGAGGGAGACAGCACGCGCAGGAACTCGGCCGTGAACGACGACCGCGTGCCGTCATCGAACATCAGATGCAGGCGCTTCTCGGCACGGTCGAGCCGCGCTTCGGTGACCGCCGGGGTGGTCTCGGGCGCCGGCGGTGTCATCGCCGGGCCGCGGTCTCAGCCATCACCACCGTCGCCGATGGCGCGCGCCTCGTCGGGCAGCATGATGGGGATGCCGTCGCGGATCGGGTAGGCGAGCCCGGCCCGCTCGGAAATTAGCTCCTGGGCCGCCGCATCGTACCGTAGCGGCCCCTTGGTCAGCGGACAGACCAGAATTTCCAATAGCTTGGGGTCGACCCCGATGGTTTCATCTTCGCTCATGGCCGTGCCTCGTTCAGTGCCTTGTGCCTTCGCCGCCGATATCCCGCCCGGCCGCCATTTGCAGCAGGGTCAGCAGGACTTGGCTGCATTCCTCAGGTCCGTCGGCCTCTAGCAGAGCCTGTTTTTCCGAGGGGTCGAACGGGCAGCCCATGGCGAGAAAGGTCACCAGGTCACGGTCTTCCATTTTTTCTATTGTCGACCAATCGGGTTCGATGCCCTGGGCCTTGAAGTAGTGTTCGAGGGCGCCGGTCAACCCCGCCCTGTCGATGGACGGGGGAAGTGCCGGTTCAAGATCGTTTTCGTAATCGGAAAAATCTGGCCGCACGCGGCGATAGCCATGCAGCAGGGGCAGTTCCTCGCGAATCCGAAAGCGGGCGGCACCGGCAAGGTTGATGAGATAGCGCCCATCGTCGGTCTCGGTGAAGCTGACCAAGCGCCCGGCGCAACCCGTGGGATAGACCTCGGGCCCCCGGCGCGCCGATGCCCCAGAGGCTTCGGCGGGCTCGGCGCCGGTGGGCTGGACCATACCAATCATGCGGTCGGCGGTCTTCAGCGCATCGGTGGTCATGGAAAGGTACCGGGGCTCGAAGATATTCAGCGGCAAGGTCCCGCCGGGCAGCAAAAGAACGCCGGCCAGCGGAAAGATCGGCAGGATGTCCGGCAGGTCCTCGAAACTCGGGTCGAAGGGGCTGCGGGTCACCGGGGCCTCACGAAAACAGGACCGTGGACAACCGTTCGCGGCCGTCGATGGTCAGCGGGGCGTCGGCGCCCCAGGCCTCGAACATCTTGAGAAGCTGTATGCGCGCGGCGCCGTCGTTCCAACCGGCGTTGCGGCGCACCACCTCCAGGAGGCCGTCCAAGGCCCCTTCCCTATCGCCCGCGGCGAACAACGCCATGGCCAGATCGAACCGCGCCTGAAGGTCTCCGGGATTGGCCTCGACCTTGGCGGCAAGCTCGCCGACGTCGCCGGCGTCGCCGCTCTCGGCGGCAAGCTCGAGCGCGCTTTTCACGGCGGCGATATCGGGGTTGTCGGCCTGCTCTTCAGGGATTCCGGCGATCAGGTTGCCCGCGGCCTCGTTCTCGCCGGCGGAGATGTAGCAGCGGGCAAGCCCGGCCACCGCGTCGATGTTCTTATCATCGCTCTCCAGCACCTTGGTGAACAGCGCTAGGGCTGCGCCGTCGTCGCCTTTGGCCAGCGCCGCCTTTCCTTCCGCGATCAGATCGGTGGCGGGCGATGCGCCCTCGGCCTCGGGTGCCGCGCCCTTGCCGGCCGTCGCCTCGATCACCCGGTCGATGAAGGCCTTGACCTCGCTTTCGGGCAGCGCGCCCTGGAAGGCGTCCAGCGGCCGGCCGCCGAAGAAGGCATAGACCATGGGGATGGACTGGACCCGCAGTTGCTGGGCGAGCTGCTGGTTCTCGTCGATATTGACCTTGACCAGGCGCACCTTGCCGCCGGTCTCTTTCACCAGTTTTTCGATGGTCGGGCCCAACTGCTTGCAGGGCCCGCACCACGGTGCCCAGAAATCGACGATGATGGGAACCGATTGGCTCGCTTCGATCACCTCGGTCATGAAGGCCTGGGTGTCGATGTTCTTGATCGGATCGTCGGGACCGTCGCCGGGTTCGGCGGCGGGGTCCCCCCCGAGAAAGTTGTCCATTACGCTGTCTTTCTTCCACCTGTTTTCGCCACTGCCCGGACCCGCGGTCCGGTGCCTCAAGGAAACACCCGCCGTGGTCGGGGCATGGGCACTAAATGGCGCGCCGACGGGCCCTGTCAATGGGCAACGCGTGCAGGGCGCCGGTCGCTTAAGCATAGCGCGCGGCGGCGGCGCGGGAAAGGGAGGGAATCGATCGCGCCGTTCGGCGGACCGCTTGCGGGT